>JBKJQM010000322.1:0-8337 GCA_046594005.1 Mycobacteriales bacterium | reverse complement strand
CGTTCCGGGGCCAGTCCTGCGCCGGAGGCCAGGGCGTCGGCGACCGGCGGGAGGGCGGACAGGACGGCGACCCCCAGCACCGGGCCCCACCAGCGCGCGGTGCCGCCGAGGAGCACGGCGACGAACAGCTGGAGCGACAGCAGCGGGCTGACGTCGGCCGGCGCGACGAGCCCGAGCAACACGACGGTGCCGGCACCGGACAGCCCGCCGAGGGCGGCGGTCGCCGTGAGGACCGCCCGGCGGCGGCCGGCCACGTCGACGCCGAGGCTGCGCGCCAGCGCCGGGTCCTCGCGCAGCGCCGCCAGCTCCGACCCTGCCGGCCCCTGCCCCAGCCGCCGCAGCGCCAGCAGCGCGACCACCGCCAGCACGCCCGCGAGGGCGACGTGCACGGCCGGGCTCAGGGTCACCTGGAGGCCGAGGAAGGCCGAGCGCAGCCGGGCCGGCGACGGCCGGACCAGCCCGGCGGCCCCGCCGGCGAGGTCGGGGAAGGCGAGCAGCGCCTCGTAGACCAACCAGGCCAGCGCCCAGGTCGCCAGGCCGAGCGGCGCGCCGTCGAGGCGGCTGGCCGCACGCGCCACGAGCTGCCCGAGCAGCCCGGCCAGGACGACGGCGATCACGGCGGCCAGCGGGAGCGGCAGGTCGCGGGCGAGCAGTGCGGTCCCGACGCCGCCGACGGCCACGAAGGCGCCCTGCCCGAGGACCGGCAGCCCGGCGTACGAGACCGACAGCGCCAGCCCGGTGGCGGCCAGCAGGAGGTACAGCGCCGTCGCGAGCTCGATCACGCGGCGGCCCTGCGACGCAGGCCCTCCGGCCGGGCGGCCAGCAGCACGACCAGCAGCGCCAGCGGCACGACGTCGGTCCACGCGGCGTCCTCGGCCAGGGTGACGACCAGCGCCTGCAGGACGCCCACGGCCAGGCCCCCGAGCAGCGCGCCGCGGGCGGACCCGAGGCCGCCGAGCAGCGCCGCGGCGATGCCGGACAGCCCGAGCAGGACGCCGTCGTCGACCGACAGGCTGCTGCGACCGGGGGCGTCGAGCAGGCCGGCCAGCCCGGCCAGCAGCCCGGCGACGAGGAAGACCTGCAGGACGACGCGCCGGGAGGGCACGCCGCACAGGACCGCGGCCTCCGGGTCGTCCGCCACGGCGCGCAGCGCACGACCGAAGCGGGAGCGGACCAGCAGCCGCTCCACCACGATGCCGACCACGAGGGCGATGACGAGCACCGCCGGCACCCGGGCGGCGAGCACCTGCCCCCCGGGCAGCGCCACGACTCCGGTCGAGGTCAGCGCGTCGAGCCGCAGCGGGTCGGGGATCGCGTAGCCCTCCTGCGGCAGCAGCAGGCCGAGCACCTCGCGCAGCAGCAGCCCGGCGGCGACGGTGCCGGCCAGCCAGCCGAGCGGGTCGCCGGGGTGCCCGGCCGCGGGATCGGGCAGGTGCGGCCGTACGGCCAGCAGCGCCACGGCGGTCGAGAGCAGGGCCCCGGCGCCCAGGGCAAGCACGACGAAGGCGACGGCGGGGCCGGGACCGAGCGCGGTGGCCACGGGCGTGGTCCCGACGACCGCCAGCACGGCCGTCAGGACGGCACCCACCACCACGTCCCCGTGGGCCAGGTGGAGCACGCGGACGGTGCCCGCCACGAGCGTGAAGCCGAGGGCGACCAGAGCGAGGACGGCGCCGTACGACAGCCCGCCGAGCACTGCCTGCAGCAGCACCGCACCGCTCACCGGGGCGCCACGTCAGCCGAAGGGCAGCGGTGAGGCGCTCGGCCGGGAGGGCAGCAGCGGGCTGCCGCCGCCCGTGGTCGCCCCGCCCTGGGCCACCGCCATGAGCCAGTCGGTCCGGCACTGCTCGACCGCGACCATGCGCAGGACCCCGCGCAGGGCGCCCTTGACGAAGGGCACGTCGGCCTCGGTCGCCTCCGCGTCACCGCGCCCGACGGTGTAGCCGGCCGCCGGCAGCGCCTTGACCAGGAACAGCACGCCCTCGCGCAGGCTCGCGGCGGTGGAGAAGGTGACGACGGTGAGGCCGTCCTTGTTGCTCTGCTCCTTGGCACCACCCGCCGCGGGCGGCTTGGGCAGGTCGGCCGGTACGCCCTGCGGCCAGGCCAGCGTCGCCGCGGCGGCGGGCGCGCAGGTCGGCGTGGGCCGCGCGCCGGCAGCCGTCGGACGGGACGGACCGGCGGAGGCAGCAGACTGCGGCGCGGCCGGATCACCGCTGCAGCCGGTCAGGACGAGGGCGGCGAGGGCGAGCGGGAGCAGGCGCCGTCGCATGCAGGGAGGGTACGTGCGCGGCCTCCCGCGCGCGCGGCACCGGCAGCGGTCGGCATCGGTGGGACACTGGTGGTCATGACCTCCGACCCCTGGACCGCGCCGCGTGCGACCGGCCCGCTGCGCGCCGTGGTCGCGCTGCCCGGGTCGAAGAGCGTCACGAACCGCGCGCTGGTCCTGGCCGCCCTCGCCGGCGGCCGGTCCGTGCTGCGCCGCCCGCTGCGCTCCCGAGACACCGAGCTGATGGCCGCCGCCCTGAACGGCCTGGGCGTGCCGGTCAGCGACACCGACGATGGCGACTGGGTCGTGGAGGGATCGGGCGGCCCGCTGACGCCGGGAAGCTCCACCATCGACGTGGGCAACGCCGGCACGGTCGCGCGGTTCCTGCCGGCCGTCGCCGCGCTCGCCACGTCCCCGGTGCGCTTCGACGGCGACCCCCGGGTCCGGGAACGGCCGCTCGGCCCGCTGCTCGTCGCGCTGCGCGCGCTGGGGGCGGACCTGGACGGCGTGGCGGGCCTGCCCCTGACTGTCCGCGGCACCGGATCGGTGCCGGGCGGCGCGGTCGAGCTCGACGCCTCGCAGTCCTCGCAGCTCGTCAGCGGCCTGCTGCTGTCGGCGCCCCGCTTCGACGCCGGCGTGACGGTCCGCCACCGCGGCGGCGTCCTGCCGAGCGCCCCGCACCTGGCCATGACGGTCGAGGCGCTGCGTTCGGCCGGAGCCGTCGTCGACGACGCCGAGCCCGGACGGTGGACCGTCCTGCCCGGGCCGCTCCACGCCCGCGAGGCCGTCGTGGAGCCCGACCTGTCGACAGCAGCGGCCTACCTCGCTGCGCCACTGGTCGCCGGCGGGTCGGTGACCGTCCCGGGGTGGCCGCGCGGCACCTCGCAACCGGGCGCCGTGCTCCCCGAGCTGCTCGAGGCGATGGGCGGCCGGGTCGAGCGCACCGACGACAGCGTGACGGTGTCTGCCGGGGACGGCCTGCACGGGATCGAGGCCGACCTGCGCGACGCCCCGGAGCTGACCACGGTGCTGACCGCGCTGGCCGCGCTGGCCGACTCACCCAGCCGCTTCTGGGGGGTGGCCCACATCCGCCTGCAGGAGACCGACCGGCTGGCCGCCCTGGCTCACGAGCTCAACGCCCTCGGCGGTGACGTGCGCGAGCACCCGGACGGCGTCGAGGTGCACCCCCGCCGGCTCGAGGGCGGCGTGATGGGCAGCTACGACGACCACCGGATCGCGATGGCCTGGGCGGTCCTGGGCCTCGGCGTCGACGGCGTGCAGATCCGCGACGTGGCGACGACCCGAAAGACCGTGCCCGACTTCGTCGGGTCCTGGGACCGGATGCTCGCCGGCGCGTGAGCCGCCCATGAGTCCGCGCGAGCTCGACGAGGACGACGTCCGGATCCGGCCGGGCAGGGGCTCGCGTCCGCGCACCCGTACGCGCCCGGCGCACGAGGACGCCGCCCCCGCGGCGGTGCTGAGCGTCGACCGCGGCCGCTACCGGCTGCGCACCGCCGACGGCGACCTGCTGACCGCCGTCCGGGCCCGCGAGCTCGGCCGGCGCGCCGTCGTCGTCGGTGACCGCGTCGCCGTCGTCGGAGACCTCAGCGGAGGCCCGGACGCCCTGGGACGCATCGTCCGCATCGAGACGCGCACGTCGCTGCTGCGGCGGACCCCCGACGACAACGATCCGGTCGAGCGGGCCGTGGTCGCGAACGCCGAGGTCCTGGTCGTCGTCACCGCGCTCGCCGACCCGGTGCCGCGTCCGCGGCTGATCGACCGGTGCCTGGTCGCGGCGTACGACGGCGGCCTGGTCCCGCTGCTGTGCCTGACCAAGCGGGACCTCGCCGACGCCGCCGAGCTGCTGGCCCTGTACGAGCCCCTCGGGGTCGAGGCCGTCGTCACCGGTCCAGGGGACGACGACGCGGGCGTCGAGGAGCTGCGGCAGCGGCTCGCCGGCCGTACGAGCGTGCTGTTCGGCCAGTCCGGAGTCGGCAAGTCGACCCTGGTCAACAAGCTGGTGCCGGACGCGAAGCGGGCCGTCGGGGACGTGACCGGGGTGGGCAAGGGGCGGCACACGTCGTCCTCCGCCGTCGCCCTGGAGCTGCCCGGCGGCGGGACGGTCGTGGACACCCCCGGGGTGCGGTCCTTCGGGCTGGGCGCCGTCACGGCCGAGCGGGTGCTGGCGGCGTTCCCGGACCTGGCCGAGGCGGCCGCGCTCTGCCCGCCCGGCTGCACGCACGCCGCCGAGGAGCCGCAGTGCGCCCTGGACGCCGAGGTGGCTGCCGGCCGGGCCAGTGCGGCCCGGCTCGACAGCCTCCGGCGGGTCCTGGACGCCCTGGCGGCGCAGGACGACTAGGGCGGTCCGTCAGACGGCGGACCGTCGACGCCGACCCGCGAGGACCAGGAGCAGACCGCCCAGCGACAGGGCGGCACCGAGGGCCAGCAGCTGCTCCCCGGGCGCGCCGGTGAAGGGCAGCGCGGCGGGGCCGCCGTCCCCGCCGACCAGCGGGGTGCCCGGCTCGTCGGGGTCGGGCTGCACGGCCGGGCCGCCGTCGCCGCCGGCCAGCGGCAGCACGACGGCGGTGGTGGCCGTGTCCGAGTTGTTGCCGGGCGTCGGGTCGTCGGTCAGCGGCGCCGACGCCGTGTTCGCGATGCCGACGGCGTCGTACGCCTCGTCGAGCAGCGTGGTCACGGTGAGGGTGGCCGTGGCGCCCGGCTCCAGCGAACCGGCGAACGAGCAGGTCACCGTCCCGGAGGTGCAGGTGAAGCCCGTACCGGTGGCGGACACCAGCGTCAGCCCGTCGGGGAGCACGTCGGTCACGGTGACGCCGGACGCCGCGGCGGTGCCGACGTTCTGCACCGAGATGGCGTAGACGACCTCGTTCCCCGGCGCGACCGCGGCCGCGGGCCCGGCCTTGTCGAGGACCAGGTCGGCCACCCCCGGGGGGACGGTGGGCTGCACGACGGTGGTCACCAGCGTGTCGGTGTTGTCGGCGGGAGTCGCATCCGTCGGACCGACGGTCGCCGTGTTGGTCACCGAGGAGGCGGTCGTGGCGCCGAGCGTCCCGACCACGGTGACCACGGCAGTGGAGCCGGCCGCGAGGGTGCCCGGGAACGTGCACGTCACGGCGACCAGGTCGCAGGTGAAGCCGGTGCCGCTCAGGCTCGTGAGCGTCACGCCGCCCGGCAGGGTGTCGGTCACCACGAAGCCGGTGGCTGCGCCGGGACCCTTGTTGAGGACCGCGAGGCTCCAGCTCAGCGAGCCGCCCGGCAGGACGCTGGCGGGCCCGGACTTGTCGAGGGACAGGTCGCTCGTCAGCGGTGCGGGCGGGGGCGGCGGCGGGGGCGGGGGCGGCGGCGGCGGCGTAGCGCTCACTGTCACCGGCAGGGCCGACGTGTTGTTGGCCGTCACCACCTCGCCGGGCTGCGCCGGCACGGAGGCGGTGTTCGGCGTGGTGCCGACTGCTGCCCCGGCGTAGGACAGGGTGAGGGTCAGGGTGCCGGCCGCGACTCCGGCACCGAGCGCGGCGTGGGTGCACACGGGTGCGGCTCCGGGGATGCCCGTGCAGGTCCAGCCGGTCCCCGACCAGGCCGTTGCCGTCGCGCCGCTCGGCACGGTGTCGGTGAGCGACAGAGCACCAGTGGCGGCGGACCCGCTGTTGGACACCGCGATGCTGTAGACGACTCCGGTGTCTCCGACCTGGACGGTCTGGTCACCGGTCTTCGCCACGACCACGTCGGGGAAGACGGGAGCTGCGGCGACCCTGACCTGCACCGCGGAGGTGTTGTTCGTGGTCAGCTCCTCGCCCGGCTGCGCGGGCACGGACGCGGTGTTGGGACTGGTGCCGAGGGCCGCACCGACGTAGGACAGCGTGATGGTCAGCGGAGCCGCCACCGCCCCAGGAGCCAGCGCGGCGTGCGTGCACACCGGCGCGGCGCCGGGAAGCCCGGTGCAGGTCCACCCGGTGCCCGACCCGGCCGTCGCGGACGCTCCGGCCGGCACGACGTCGGTGAGCGCGATGGAGCCGGTCGAACCGGAGCCGACGTTCGACACGAGGATCGTGTAGGCGACGCCGGTCTGGCCCACGGTGGCCGATGTGGGTCCGGTCTTCGCGACCACCACGTCCGGACTCACGGCGTTGCAGTGGTTCTTCCAGATCTCCTGGTTGCCGAGGGTGTCGAAGTTGAGGCCGCCGTAGGTGTTCGGCGTCCCGTCATCCAGCCAGTAGAAGGCCGGGATGATGTCGCCCTCGTGCGTCCCGTGCCCGTTCGGGTCGAGGTTGTCGATGCTCGAGGCGTCTACCACGATCTCGCTGTAGTTCCCCGACTGCCCGTCCTGGTGGCAGACGTTGACCCGCTCCATGTGCGGGGGCAGGGCAGCGGCGACCGCCGACGCCGGCGCGATCGCGCCGAGGGTCCCGATCGATGCCATGACGAGAGCCGCCGCGGCGGCCAGTCGTACCGAGACCGCTCCGCGGTCCGAGCCTGGGCTGAAGAGCATCACTGCGTGCGTCCGTCCGTCGGCGCACCCTGGAAGGCGCGCTCCGCGTCGGCGGGTCGGTCTCGCCACTCGCTCCCCGAGCGGCCATGGCGACCGCGTGTCTCCGTGCACCTGACGGTGTCGGTGAGGACTGCTCGGATCTCAGCGTCCCGCCTGCCCCCGGCGGACCGGGAGCACGACAGGTGGTGTCGTACGAGGACGAGACTGCACGAGCGAGATCACCGCGTGGATAGTCCTTTCGGATGGACAAGGCGCCCGGATGCTGCCGAAGCGGACGTCAGCCGCTCTCGAACGCCGCCCACCACAGCAGGGCCGTCAGCGACAGCCCGTCCACGACCGCTACGTCCCGCAGCATCGCGCGGACCTGCTCCGCAGGCACCCACTCCACCCGCTCGGACTCCGCCGGGTCGGTCGGCTCAGCCACGTACGACGCCGACTGCGCGAGGTAGAGCTCGAAGCGCTGGTCGGACAGCCCGTTGCTGGGGTGGTAGCCGCGCAGCGCCCGCAAGGGGCCGGGTCGCCAGCCGGTCTCCTCGAGCACCTCGCGGGCGGCGGCCGCCTCGAGCGACTCCCCCGGGTCGACGCCGCCGGCGGGCACCTCCCACCCCCAGGTGCCGGTGATGAAGCGGTGCCGCCACAGCAGCAGCACGCCGCGGTCCGGGTCGTGGACGACGACGCCGACCGCCGGGCGCGGGAGCCGTACGACGTGGTGCTCGAAGCGCGCGCCGTCAGGCACCTCGACGTCGACCAGGTGCAGCGACACCCAGTCGCTCGCGTAGACGGGACGGCTGCCGTGCACCGTCCACTCCACGTCGGCGAGGCTAGGCGGTGGCGGCTTCCTGCTCCGGGATGACGGCGTCGGCGAGGCCGATCGTCTGCTCGACCTCCTGACGGCGCACGAGCAGCTCGCGCTTCTCCAGGTCGATCAGGTCCGCGAGGTCCTCGTCCTGCTTCATCAGGGCGGCCAGGTCGACGCCGGCCATGTCGAGCACGCCCATGTCGGCGAACGCGTTCTGCACCTTGGGACCGAAGAGGCCGATGTCCTTGACGCACGGGGCGATCCGGCTGAACAGCAGCGACTGGAAGAGCTTGAAGTACGGGGAGTTCTCGACCGAGCGCATGGACTCCTCGACGTCGAAGCCGAGGTTGGCCCACACCTCCTGCTGGCGGAAGCGGTCGCGCATCAGGTAGCAGCCCTCGACGACGAACTCCTCGCGCTCCTCCTTCTCCTTGCTGCTGAGCTCGGCGTAGTAGTCGCGCAGCGCGAGCCGGCCGAAGGCGACGTGCCGCGCCTCGTCCTGCATGACGTACGCCAGGATCTGCTTGGGCAGCGGCTTGTCGGTCATGTCCCGCAGCAGGCCGAACGCGGCCAGCGCCAGCCCCTCGATGAGCACCTGCATCCCGAGGTAGGGCATGTCCCAGCGGCTGTCGGACAGCGTGTCGTCGAGCAGCGCCTTGAGGTGCTCGTTGATCGGGTACAGCAGGCCGACCTTCTCCTGCAGGAAGCGCGCGTAGGTCTCCGCGTGCCGCGCCTCGTCCATCGTCTGGGTCGCCGCGTAGAACTTCG
>JBKJQM010000125.1:0-7291 GCA_046594005.1 Mycobacteriales bacterium | reverse complement strand
CTGCGTGCTGTTGCTCAGGTCGTCGTCTCCCAAGGCAAGCAGGTCGAAGGCGATGAGGCTCGCGGGGGTCTGCTCGGCGAGCAGGCGTACCCGGCTCGCGGCGGGGTGGACGCGCTGCAGCAGCGCCTCGAAGTCCAGCCCCACCTCGCCGGCGATGACGATCTCGCCGTCGACGACGCACCGGGCGGGCAGGTGCGCACGGACGGCCGCCACGACCTCGGGGAAGTACCGGGTCAGCGGCTTCTCGTTCCGGCTGCCGAGCTCCACCTCGTCACCGTCCCGGAAGACGATGCAGCGGAAGCCGTCCCACTTGGGCTCGTAGAGGAAGTCCCCCTCCGGCACCTCGGGGACCGACTTGGCCAGCATCGGCTTGAGGGGTGGCATGACCGGCAAGTGCATGGCCTCATCTTGTCCGATCCGGCGCTTCGGTCGTCGTGAGCCCTACGACCACGGTCTCAGGACGGCTGCCTGAGGGCGGCGAAGACCTCGGGCGCGTGCTCCAGGAAGCCCAGGTGGCCCTCCCCCGTGCGCAGCACCAGACGGGCATCGGGGATGTTGTCTCGCAGCCACGTCCCGTGCACGGGCGAGCAGAACCGGTCTTCATCGCCGTACCAGAGGTGGACGGGGCACCGGATGGTGGTGGGGTCGATCTCCCACGGGCCGACCCAGGCGACGTTGTCCCAACCCCCGCCCGTCGAGCCCTGGCGCATCGCCTCCTTCATGCTGATGCCGAGGGCGGTGCCCAGCGCTTGGTCCTGAACGAGCTGACGGTCGCGGGTCGAGAGCATCGGCTCGAAGCCGGCAATCACCTCCAGCGGGCTCGCATCCCGGAACATCGACACCAGCGGCTCGAAGCCCTCCGCGAAACCTCGTGCTGCACCCGGGACGTCGTCCGGGAGGAGGGCGAGGGCCTGGGTGTCGTTGTCGTCCAGCGACTCGAGTGCTCCCGGCACCAAATCGAAGGGCCCGCCGCCGGAGGTCACCCCGGCTCGGGACACGCGTTCGCCGAGGACGGCCGCGGCAGCGAGCGAGAAGGGCCCGCCACCGGACTGTCCCAGCGTCGAGAAGCGACCGAGCTCGAGCTGATCGGCGATGGCCTCCGCGTCACGGGCGATGGAGATCAAGCCGTAGGGCGACGGCGTCGACGCGCCGTACCCGGGTCGGTCGAACGAGATGAGACGTACGCCGGCGGTGGCAGCGATGTCGTCGGCGAAGGCCATGTCAAGCCGCGAGCCGGGAGTTCCGTGGAAGTACACGATGGGAGAGCCCTGCGGGTCGCCGGCTTCGCGTACCCGGAGCGTGCGATCAGCGAAGAAGTGGTCCGACTCCAACATCCGCGGAGGCTACTGCGCGCTCGCCGATCGTGACATGCGAAGCGGGCGCCAGCCAGCCCAGACCGTGTCACCGAAGAACGTCCCTGCCGTCGCTCCCCCGAAGGACTGCCGCAGGACTCTTTCGTCGGCTGCGGAAGAGGCCGGTGCGAGCTCGATCCGGCGGGACGGCGTAGAACTACCAGCCATGCGCGCTCGCCTCGTGGTGCTCGGCACCGTTTCCGCCCTCTGCGCCCTGGCCGTTGGTCCAGGTCAGGCCGCGACTCCGGGCCCGCCCGGCAGCGATCCCTACGGGTCGGTGCGGAACGTCCTGCCGCCCGGCAGCAGCGGCAACGTCGACGCGCCCACGCTGCTCACGCTGGCGCCCGGCAAGGCGGCAGCCGGCCCCGAGTCGTTCCTGCGCGGGCTGCAGGACCCGCAGGGTTCGTTCACGACGGCGACGCCGACCTTCCCCGCGAACTTCGCCGACCAGCTGGAGCGGTACGACGCCCTCAACAGGCCCGACCCGCGCAGCCTCACGGACAACCAGCTGGGTCGCTACTTCAAGGGCGCCGCCCTGGGCGTCGCAGCCGCGGATGTCGCACGTACCGAGATGCCCCGACCGGGAACCACGATCCAGTGGGACAAGGACGGCGTCCCGCACATCACGGGGGTGACCGACGACGACGTGGCCTACGGCGCCGGGGTCGCGGTGATGGAGACGCGGATGTTCCTCACCGACGTGCTCCGGCACACCGGCGCCGCGACCATGGCCTCGTTCCTCGGCCCGATCGAAGGCAACATCGCCCAGGACGCCGCGCAGCTCTCGGTCGCGCCGTACACCCCGGCGCAGATCGCGGCGCAGACGGCCACGCCGACCGACGCCACCCCGGAGGCGACGCGGCTGGCGGGCATGAGCGATGCGTTCATCGCCGGCATCAACGCCGAGCAGACCGAGCTGTGCCCGGCGACAACGGCGTCGGTGCCGATCCCCGGCAGCCTGGGGCTCGGCTTCGGCGAGCACTGCCCGGTGGAGTACGCCGCGCTGCAGCGCCCACCGGCGCCCTGGACGCGCGCCGACCTGATCTCCATCGCCTCGCTCGTCGGCGGCATCTTCGGCACCGGTGGCGGCGGGCAGTTCACCAACGCGATCTGGCTGCAGCAGCTGCAGGAGAAGTTCGGCGCCGACGCGGGCCGGCAGATCTACGACGACCTGCGCGAGAAGAACGACCCGGAGTCCCCGGTCACCTCACCGGTCAGCGCGCCCTACGGCGGTCCGTCCGGCGTGCACGAGCAACTGCCTGGGGTCGCCCTGCCGGACCTGCACCCGACGGCCACCCAGCTGGGCACCGGCGCCATCGTCAACCCCGACGGCTCGCTGTCGGCGCCGCCCAAGGGAGCGGCCGGCAACCAGGGCAACGCCAGCACCACCGACCCGAAGCGCAGCGGGACCGTTGCGCGCTTCGGCGTCGACCCGTACCGGGAGGGCGACCAGATCCGCGGCTGGCTGCAGCGGGCCCTCGAAGGCGAGCAGGTCGGCATGAGCAACGAGCTGATCGTGGACGCGAAGCACTCCGCGACCGGACACCCGACGGCGGTCTTCGGCCCGCAGACCGGCTACTACGCGCCTCAGCTGCTCATGGAGGAGGACCTGCGCGGTCCGCACATCGCGGCGCGCGGGGTCTCCTTCGCAGGCACCAACTTCATCGTCTCGCTCGGCCGCGGCGTCGACTACGCCTGGTCGGCGACGTCGCCCTACACCGACATCACCGACACCGTCGTCCAGCCGCTCTGCAACATCGACGGCAGCCCCCCGACGGTGGACAGCACCGCCTACGTCGACGGCAGTGGCCGCTGCGCGCCGATGGTCAACTACCAGCACACCGAGACGGGACTGCCCAACATCGCGGCCCCTGGCGCCCCCACCCGCATCTCGTTCCTCGTGCTCCGCACCGACCACGGCATCGTGCGGCTGCGTACGACGGTGCAGGGCCGTCCGGTGGCGGTGGTCCTGCAGCGGTCTACGTACGGCCACGAGGCCGACTCGGTCCTCGGCTTCGGACGGCTCAACGACCCCGGCTACGTGCACGACGCCCAGAGCTTCCAGCAGGCCGTCTCGGCGATCCAGTACACGTTCAACTGGTACTACGTCGACGACCGCGACATCGCCTACTACAGCTCGGCCAAGCTGCCGGTACGCGCCCCTGGCACCGACTTCGACCTGCCCCGGTGGGGTGACAAGCGCTACGACTGGCAGGGATTCGAGTCGTTCGCGGCCCACCCGAACGTCGTGAACCCGAGCACGGGCTACCTGGCGAACTGGAACAACAAGCTCGCCCCGAACTTCTCCTCCGCCTCGCAGAAGTGGGGCGACGGCGCGGTCTACCGGAGCCTGACCCTCAGTGACAGGCTCGACGCGCTGCTCGCCCGGGGCCGGCCGGTCACCCGGGCCGACCTGGTCGCTGCGATGATCGACGCGGGGACGGTGGACCTGAGAGGCGCCTACGTCCTGCCGTACGTGCTGCAGGTGGTCGGCACCCCTGCCGACCCGCAGGACGCCGCCGCCGTGGCGCTGATGCGCCGCTGGGTGGACGCCGGTGCACACCGCGTCGACCGCTCCCGCGGCGGTGCGTACGCCGACCAGGCGGCGATCGCGCTGTTCGACACCTGGTGGGACCCGGACGACATCGGCGCGTCGTGCGTGCCCGACTGCGGCTTCACGCTTCCCAAGGACGCGATGGCCTACGGGTTGGGAAGTTTCGTGGACGTGCTCCCTGAACCGCTCGACGACCACCCGCGCGAGCACATCGGCTCGGCCTTCAACGGGATCTCCTGGTACGGCTACCTCAACAAGGACCTGCGCGCGACCCTGGGTCAGCCGGTCCGCGGCGGCTACTCGCGCAGCTACTGCGGGCCGTTGGGCACGTGCCGGTCCGCCCTGCGGGCCTCGCTCCACAAGGCAGTAGCCGCGGCTCTCGCCACGCAAAAGACGTCGTCGGTGGCTGCGCTCACCTACGACAAGACCCGCGACGACATCGTCTCGGTCTCGGGAGGTGTCGTCGGGGCGCGCCGCATCGACTGGCAGAACCGACCGACCTTCCAGCAGGTCGCGCAGTTCACGGGCAGCCGCCGGGCCGACGCACCACCGGCGGGCTCCGCCCCGACCGCTGCGCCGTCCGGCCGCCTGCCCGCGACCGGCACCTCGGCGCTGCTGCCCCTGGCCGGCCTGCTGGTTCTCGCCGCCGCCGTCGGGGTCCGTCGCGTACGGATCAGACCGCGGGGTTGATGCCCACCCGGTCAGGCGGGCGTCAGCGGCCCTGCTGCAGCTGGCTGATCGTCAGCACGTCGTCGTCCGGCTCGTCCACGTGGTGCTCGGCGTAGCGGGCGCGTGCCTCGGCCGAGGACTCGGCGCGCACCGTCCACTCGCCGCAGCGGCAGGAGCCCCACACCGTCCAGACGTCGCCCGGCGACGCGCTGGTGGTGCCGAGCCGGTGCTCCGGCTCCGCGCGCCGGCCGGCGCGCGGGAGCACGCGGTCGCCGTCGTCCTGGCCTGCGGGCTCGCCGAGCGGCTGGCCGTCCCAGCTGTCGGGGTTCTGGGCCAGCGACGCGAAGCGTGCGGCGTCGAGCAGGCGAAGTCCGCGGGCGGCCGCCTTGTCCAGCTTCGACCGGCCCGCTCCCGGTCCGTGCACGACCAGCGTCGTGGTGGCGGTCACCGAGGCGACGACCTTCGCGCCGAGCTCGCGTGCCGCCTGCTGCGCGTCGTCGCGCTCCATGTCCGGCACCTCGCCGGTGACGACGACGGTCTCGCCGTCCAGGGGCTGTCGCGACACGCCGCCACCCTGCCAGAGGGGCGCGTCGGTGCGCCCAGGGGGATCAGGCCTGCCCGGCCAAGGCAGGCACGACGTGACCAACCCGCGGGACGGCAGACTGCGGGCATGAGCCGTCTGCGAGCTGTGTCGCCGTACCTGCTGGCCGGGCTCCTCGCCGGCGCCGGGGTCACGCACCTCGTGCGGCCCGAGTTCTTCGACGGCCTGGTGCCCCCGTTCCTGCCGGGCTCGCAGCGGACGTGGACGTACGGCTCCGGCGTCGCCGAGCTCGCGGTCGCGACGGTGGTCGCCCTCCCGCGGACCCGGCGCCGGGGCGGCCTGGCGGCGGCGCTGCTGTTCGTCGCCGTCTTCCCCGGCAACGTCTACAGCGTCGTCGAGCCGGGGGACATCCCGCGCTGGGCGGCGATCGCCCGGCTACCGCTGCAGGTGCCACTGGTCCTCTGGGGGCTGCAGGTGGCTGGGAAGCTGCGGTCCACAGGCCACCGCGACTGACGGGCCGACAAGCCACAGGCGCGTCCCCACCCCGCGCACAGGGACGCGCCGACGGCTCCCTCCGCGCTGCACAGCCGGCTGCACAGGCCCGCTTGGCAGAGCGCGTCCAGGTCCCTAGCGTCCGTCGGGACGCCCAGGAGGACGCATGACGACGACCGCCGACCCCGCGCTGGACGAGGCGCTGGACCGCATCTGCGAGCTGGCCGGCCGCCTGTGGGCGGTGCGTGCCGCGCACCGCCCGGTACCGGTCGGCTGGCGCCGGCGCGAGGAGCGGTGCGCCGAGTGCGGCCGGCCCTCGCCCTGCCCGACGCTGCGCGCAGCGGGCTAGACGGCGCGGTCGGCCAGGGTGGTCCGGCCGATCTCCACGAGCGGGCCGATCCGCTCCTCGATGCCGTCGAAGCCCGGGCCGACCATGGCGCCGCCCCGCACGCGGGCGACGATCCCCGCGCAGACCACCGCGAGCTTGAACGCGGCGAAGGCGGCGTACCAGGGTAGCGGCGTGAGATCGAGACCGGTGCGCGCGGCGTACAGCTCGGCGACCTCGGCTCGGCTCGGGAAGCCCTCCAGCACGGTGGCTGCGGGCACCACCGTCGCGGCGGTGCGCGCGCCGGAGTCGTCGGCCTGCGACCAGTAGCCGAGCAGCACGCCCAGGTCGGCCAGCGGGTCTCCGAGGGTGGACATCTCCCAGTCCAGGACGGCGGCGATCCGGCCGGGCGCAGCCGGGTCGAGGATCGTGTTGTCGAGGCGGTAGTCCCCGTGCACGACGGTGTGCCGCTGCGTCTGCGGCACCTGCGCGGCGAGGTCGGCGGCGAGCGCGTCGAGCGCGTCGTGGCCGTCGATGCGGGTCGCGTCCCACTGCGTCACCCAGCGCCGCACCTGGCGCTCGAGGTAGCCCTCCGGTCGGCCGAACTCGCCCAGTCCGACGTCCGCCGGCCGCACCTCGTGGAGCGCGGCGAGCACCTCCACCAACGCCTCGCCGACCGCGCGGCGCTGCGCAGGCTCGTCGGCGTACCCCGCTGGCAGGTCCTCCCGGCAGACGTGGCCCTCCACCCGCTGCATCACGTAGAAGGGCTGGCCCAGGACCTCGGCGTCCCGGCACAGGTGGAGCATCGCGGGCACCGGCACGGCGGTGCCGTCCAGCGCCGACATCACCGTGTGCCCGCGGACCATGTCGTGCGCGGTGGGCAGCACGTGGCCCAGCGGGGGCCGGCGCAGGATCACCGAGCCGGCGGGGCTGTCCAGCCGGTAGGTGAGGTTGCTCTTGCCGCCGGCGATCAGGGTCACCTGGAGGTCGCGCCAGCGGTCGTCGCCTAGGGCGTCCGAGAGGTACGGGCCGACGACGGCGGGGTCGGCTCCGGCGGGGGGCGACGTCATGGGCGCACCTTAGGTGGCAGGTGCGGCCGCGTGGGTAGGGGCAGGGCATGAGCGACTCCACACCCGACCCTGTGACACCCGACCCCGCGCTCGCCGGCGCCGGGCTGTCCGCGACGGGCAAGACCGCCGACCAGTTCTCGCCGGGCGACGAGAGCCCCGGCACCACCTACGGCGACCCCGGCGGGACGGCCAACGCGGAGCAGGAGACGACGTCTGCGCCGGAGGGAGAGGACGCGGGACAGAGCGGCGACGGCGACGTCGAGGGCCGGCCCGCTTCCTAGACTCGCT
>JBKJQM010000468.1:0-3210 GCA_046594005.1 Mycobacteriales bacterium | reverse complement strand
GCGACGTCATGCGCACAGAATGCACCCGCCCTGTGACGTAGGGAAAGCGACTTCGCCCCCGCCCGCCGGAGAAGCGGGGACGCACGGGTAGCAGTCTCTGCCCGCGATCGACGTGCTTGGGTTCGGGGGCCTGTCCCAGCGGCGTGGCATCACTGGGGCTGCTTGTGCAACCTGGTCCTGCTGTGCAGCCGGCACCACACCCTGGTCCACGCGCAGGGCTTCGAGCTCACGCTCCACCCCGACCGCCGCCTCGACGTCCGTACCGCCGACCGCGTGGATGTGCTCCACCACCCTGCCCAGCCCTGGGGCGACGCCGCCGCCTGTGGACAAGCTGTCTCCGCGGGAACGCTGCATCCACAGGATGCGACCAGCCGGCTCGACCTGCGCTACGTCGTCGGCGTGCTCATGGCGCAGTCGGCGTAGGGCGGGTCGGGCTCGAACACGTTGCCCCTGCCGTACATCACCGAGCCCAGTGGGACTGCGATTCCCCGGCGGTCTGAAGGGAACGAGAACCAGGACGTCTCCCCTACCCCTGGAGCTACTGCATGAGCACCGTACTGTTCGTCGTCACCGGCGCGCGTCACTGGACTCTCTCCGACGGAACCGAGCACCCCACTGGCTACTGGGCTGAAGAGCTCGTCGCGCCCTACCGCGTCTTCACCGACGCCGGGCACGAGGTCGTGGTGTCCACCCCCGGCGGGGTGCAGCCGGTGGTCGACGAGGCCAGCCTCGCCCCCGACGTCAACGGCGGCCAGGCCGGCGCCGACGAGATGCACGCCGCGTTGAAGGGCATCAGCCAGCTCGAGAGCCCCCTGACGCTCGAGGACGTCGACGTCTCCACCTACGACGCGGTGTTCTACCCCGGTGGACATGGCCCCATGGAGGACCTGGCCGTCGACCCGAGCTCTGCTGCGGTCCTCACGACCACGCTGGCTGCAGGCAAGCCGCTGGGCATCGTCTGCCACGCCCCCGCCGCCCTGCTGGCAACTGAGTCCACCGGTGCCACCTCGCCGTTCTCGGGGTTCCGCCTGACTGGCTTCACGAACGCCGAAGAGGCGCAGGCCGGGCTCGCAGAGAAGGCTCCGTGGCTGCTGCAGGACCGGCTCGTCTCGCTCGGCGCCGAGTTCGTGGAGGGCGAGCCATGGGCCCCCCACGTCGTGGTCGACCGCAACCTGTTCACCGGCCAGAACCCTGCTTCGTCCGGGCCCCTTGCCGAGCGGATGCTCCAGGCTCTCTCTGAGTAGCAGCGCATCTGTTCCCGGATGGGCGACCACTGTGCTGCTGACCTCGGCTCCGCAAGGCGGCTGACGCGGATGACGTCGGCGACGTACCAGGCATGCCGGTCCACGTAGCTCGCGCCGGTCGACCTGACATCGCGCAGTGTGCCGAGTCCACCCTCAGGCAGTGATGACCCCGACGGCACCGAGCAACGACTCCAGCACCAGGCTTGCCGGGAGGGCCAGGACAGCGACCATGAGCAGCACCGGGAGAACGGCCCCCCATCGACGTTCAGCCGCCGTCGCTCTGGTGAGCACGGAGCACGCGACTGTCACGATGAGTGCCACGACCACGGCGGCAGTCCGCTCGGTGCGGACATGCTGCCAGAGCACTGCGGCCTCGGCGACCGACACCGTCGCGAGAAGCCCGAGCACTGGGGCCCGCCCCCGTTGCGGTCCGCGGAGCACCGCCATCCCGGCGATCCCCGCGACTGGCCCGACGAACAGCGCGACCACCGTCCACAGGACAGCGCGTCCCGGGCTCCCAGCCGCGACGACGACCCCTACGAAGTAGACGGCGTTCGCCGCTACCAGCGCCGCGGCGCCGAGGGATGTGGCCTGCGGCCAGCCACGGGCTCGGCTACCCGCCCACGCGGCGACCAGCACCCACGGACTGACGAGCTGGCCCAGCGGTGTCAGAGCAGACTGCAGCTGGTCGGTGAGCAGGCATCCGGCGCCGAGAAGGGCGCCCACCACCAGCACGCCTGCCCAGGTCGTCTCGACCGCGAATCCCTGTCGTCCACAAGATCCCGCAGGTGGGCCGGGTCGGTCTGGCACGCCTCACCGTACTGCGGAGGCGTGGCGCCCAGCCGTCCATCAGGAGGCGTCCGGAGCATCGACGCCCAGGCACAGGCACGATCACGGCGATCACCGGTCATGACCCACCTGCACCGCAGGCCAGGTGCTCGTTGCTGTCGTCGAACGTCCGCAGAGAGGCAGGTGCGGTGGCGAGGCAGCCTCTTGCCATATCAGACCTGCCCCGCAAGGCGGCGGCTCGGGCAGATCCGCTCGCCAGGTTGTCCTGCAGGTGCCCACGAAGCGTTCGGTTCGTCGCCGTCGCGGGCCAGCTGGTCCTGTTCATGTCGCATGACGTTGGCGCCGTCTGCACGAGTCCGACCCGTCAGGCGGTGGGCTCGGGCAGGCCCGTGGCGTACCTGCCCCTGGGTTGGACTCGATGACGCCGACGACGCGCGTCTCGACGTAGAGCAGGTAGTCGACCCGCCCGCGCCCCGACGGCGGTGAGCTGAGCGACGCGCCCGACAACGCCGGCGGCCCGGCACTCCCGCGAGGGAGGCCGGGCCGCAGGTGTCGTGCGGGGCTGACTAGCTGGACGCGACGACCTCGAGCGCGATCGTGGCCTCGACCTCCGGGTGGACCTTCACCGAGACGGTGTGGGCACCCAGCGACTTGATCGGGGTCTTGAGCGTGATGAGGCGACGGTCCAGCTTCGGGCCACCGGCGGACTGCACGGCCGCGACGACGTCCGCGGACGTCACCGAGCCGAACAGGCGGCCGCCGTCACCCGAGCGGGCGGGCAGGCGGACCCGGAGGCCGGCCAGCTGCGCCTTGATCTCGTTGGCGTGGCCCAGGTCGCGGACCTCGCGGACCTCGCGGGCCCGGCGGATGGTCGCGATCTGCTTCTCGGCGCCGCGGGTGGCCAGGATCGCCAGGCCCTGCGGGACGAGGTAGTTGCGGCCGTAGCCCGGGGCGACCTCGACGACGTCGCCGGGCGCACCGAGACCGGTGACGTCCTGCGTGAGGATGAGCTTCATCGGCACGGCCATGTCAGCGCGCCAGCGACGTGTAGGGCAGCAGCGCCATCTCGCGGCTGTTCTTCACAGCCATCGCGACGTCACGCTGGTGCTGCCGGCAGTTGCCGCTGACCCGGCTCGCGCGGATCTTCCCGCGGTCCGAGATGTACTTGCGCAGCGTG
>JBKJQM010000371.1:0-4945 GCA_046594005.1 Mycobacteriales bacterium | reverse complement strand
CCTCCGGCGACGGGCTCGGGGCCTCCTGTGCCCATGCGCCCGGGGCGAGCGGCGCGATCACGGCAGCGGCGAGCGCCCCGGCGAGCAGGGGCACAGGAGGCCCCGAGCCCGTCGCCGGAGGTGACGGCGTCCCCCACTCCCTCGCCGACCACCGAGCCCGCTCCGGTGGTCACCGACAGCCCGGCCCCGACCGCCGCACCGGTGCTGCAGCTGACCGCCTCCGTCCTGTCCGTGCTGGCGGGGGAGAACGTCACCCTCACCGGTACCGCGGTGGACGGCGCGGGCGCCCCGGTGGCCGGTGAGGTCCTCGATCTCTTCGCCCGCACCGGCGGTACGACCACGAGCTCGGTCATCGGCAGCGTCACCACGGGCGCCGACGGCGTCGCCACGCTCGTCTGGAAGCCGCGGACCAGCAGCGAGCTGCTCCTGCGCCGTGCGGTCGACCCCGCGACGACGAGCAACCGGACGGTCGTGCAGGTCCAGCCGCGGCTCACGGCGGTCATGTCGCCGACCTCCGTCACGGTCGGGTCCGCGGGCACGCTGCGCGGCGTGCTCGCCCCGGCGTACGCCGTCCGCCTGCAGGTCCAGCGCCGCCTGCCCGACGGCAGCTGGACCGGCGTCGCGACGATCGGCACCGCGAGCACCGGCGCCTACACGTGGAGCGTCCGGCCCGGCTCGCCCGGGCGCTCGGTCTTCCGGACCGTGCTGCCGGCGACCTTCGCCTACCGCGGCGTCGCCACGGCGCCCGTCGCCCTCACCGCGCTGGCCGACCCCACGCTGCGCCAGGGCGACCGCGGCCCGGCCGTGGCCCTGCTCGAGCAGCGGCTCGCCGCGCAGAAGGCCGACGTCGGCGCCCGCGACGGCTACTTCGACGGTGACCTGCGGCACGGCCTGACGGCGTTCCAGAAGTCGCAGGGCCTCCCGCGCACCGGCGTCTACGACGCGCGGACCCGCAGCCGCCTCGCCGCTCCGGTGGCCGTGCGCCTGCGGAGCCCCGCTGCCGGCCGCGCAGTCGAGGTGGACCTCACCAAGCAGGTCCTCTACGTGTCGCAGGGCGGTGTCCTACAGCGGATGGTGGACGTCTCCTCGGGCAACGACCAGCCCTACACGGTCGACGGCGTGACCTACCGGGCGACGACGCCGGTGGGCCGGTTCCGCATCGAGCGCAAGATCGACGGCGTACGGGTCAGCCGCCTCGGCGAGCTGTACCGGCCGGCGTACTTCTACCAGGGCTGGGCGGTGCACGGCAGCCCGAGCGTGCCCGTCTACCCGGCCAGTCACGGCTGCGTGCGGGTGACCAACTCGTCGATGGACCGGCTCTTCCCGCTGCTCACCGTCGGGACGCCGGTGCTCGTCTTCCGCAGCTGAGACGTACGGGTACGCCCCGTTCCGTCCGCCGCCGAAAGGCAGGTTGGCCGCGTTCCGCCCCGCGGAACCGGACAAGGGGACACACTGCGCCGTCCCCCTCGGAGCGCAGCAGCAACCCCCCGGAGAAGCATGCCCCGTCGACCCCTGCCCACCGCACTGCTCGGCCTGCTCGTGCCCGGCCTGCTCCTCGCCGGCACGGCCGCGCCCGCGGCGGCCGCCGCAGCGCCGGTCGCGCTGGAGTCGGGCAGCACCCCGACCACGCGTCCGTTCCCGGACGACGCCTTCACCGTCGCGGACGCGGCGCAGACCACCGGTCGGCGGGTGAACCTGCCGACGGCGGGCTGCGCGCCCGTCGTGTGCGCCACGCTGGCGCAGATCAACCGGCTCGACGGCTTCGACGTCCGGCCGCGCGTGACGCTGCCGTTCACCGCGGCCGTCGACCTGCGGACGGTCACGCCGTCCACGGTGCGGATCGAGGGTCCCGGCGGCTTCTCGACCGGCCTGGTGCAGCTGGTGCAGGACCCGACCGACGGGACCGTGGCCGGCTTCCCGGACCAGTACCTCGCCCCCGCCACCACGTACACGCTGGTCATCGGCAGCGGCCTCAAAGCCGCGGACGGCTCAGCGGTCACCGTCAGCCCGACCGGCGCCGCGCGCCGCACCACGTTCACGACCATGACCTCGACGGACGTCCTCGACGACGCTCGCGCGGCTCTCGACAGCGGCGCCGCCTACACGGCGGCCTCGATCGGGGCGTCCGAGCGCACGCTGCGCTTCGACACCGCGGCGGACGGCCAGCCGTCGATCTTCCCCGGCTCCACGACCGGCACGACGATCAGCCGCAGCGAGCAGGTGAAGAGCGACACCGCGACGGCGGGCGCCTTCCAGACGCGCCCCGTCACGAACACCGCCAAGACGTTCGGCTTCTACGGCTTCGGCTCCATCACCAGCCCGCAGTACCTGCGCCCCGACGTGACCATCGCGACGCCCGCCAGCGGTTCGTCCGTGACTCCCGTCGGCAAGGCCCGCCTGGGCGTGGCGATGGTGGCGCCGACGCCGAGCGCGGCCTGCATCAAGCCGGTCGTCTTCGGCCACGGCTTCACCCGGACGAACCTGGACCTGTTCGTCGTCGCCGACACGCTCGGGACGAGCAACCTGGCGGTCTTCGCCACCGACGTGCCCGGCCACGGCTTCGGCCCGGCCTCGGCCTACACGGTCACCGCGGGCGGCACGTCCCGTACGGGCGCCCTTCTCGGACGAGGCACCGACCTCGACCGCGACGGCGCCATCAGCAGCTTCGAGGGCTCGGTCGCGGGTGCCGCCGCCGCCGCCATCGGCAGTCGTGACGCCCTCGTGCAGGCGGTCGTCGACAACATGGCCCTCGTGCGCGCCCTCGAACGCGGCGTCGACGTCGACGGCAACGGCACGCTGGACACCTGCACCGGCGAGGGCTCGGTGACCTACTACGGCCAGAGCTTCGGCGGCACCTACGGGACCATCCTGCTCGGCACCGACCCGCACGTCCGGGCCGGCGTCGCGAACGTGGGCGGTGCCGGTCCGGTCACCGAGATCATCCGTCTCGGTGCCTTCCGCCCGCTGCTCGGCGCCAACCTCGGCGCGGCGGGCCTGCTGAACGGCCCGCCCGGGCTCTCCGGCTTCACCGAGTCGATGCCGCTGCGCCGCGACCCGAAGGTCAGCGACCCCCGCCAGGGCGCGATCCCGATCCAGGAGACCCTGGCCGAGTCGACGTGGGTCCAGCGGTCCGGCAGCCCTGAGGCGTACGCCCCGCGGCTCCGGCCCGGCGCGACCTTCGGCGACAAGCGGGTGCTCATGCAGGTGGCGTACGGCGACGGCACCGTGCCCAACCCGACTGCTGCCGAGGTGCTGCGCGCCGGTGACCTGTACGACAACACCTGGGTCTTCCGCAGCGACCGCACCGCGGCTGCCGCGACCGACCCGCACGGCTTCCTGCTCGACCCTTTCCTGCCCGCGCACTTCGAGGGCCAGGAGCAGATCCGCCGCTTCCTCGGCGAGAACGAGGAGCGCGACCCGGACACGGCCGACAAGCCGAACTGGGAGCCGGCGCTCGCGAAGCTCGGCTCGACCCCGTCGACCGACTACCGCGTGCAGCTGGACTGCCTGCACTACCCGGACCCGCAGACGGGCTCGGGCCAGACCCGCACCTCGCCGGCGGCGGACTGCACCGACCGCTCCGCCGAGGTCACCGCGGCGAGCGCTCCCACCGCCACCCGGTTCGTGGCGCTGCCGACCGCGCAGCGCGTCGTCGACACCCGCACGGGGCTCGGCACGAGCCAGGGCCCGAAGACCGGCCGCTTCACCGTCGACCTCGGCTCGGCCGTCCCGGACGTCGGCGCGACCACCGCGGTGCTCAACGTGACGGTGCTCAACGCCACCAGGCGCGGCTTCGTGGTCGTCTTCCCGTCCGGTGCGCGGCAGCCGGGGACGAGCAACGTCAACGTCGAGGCCGCTGTGCCCGGCAAGCTCGCCAACACGCAGGCCAACGAGGTCTTCGTCCGCCTGTCGCAGCGCCGCCAGGTCGACGTCGTCGTGGACAGCACCACGGCCCAGGTCGTCGTCGACGTCGTCGGCTACCTCACGCCGAACGCCAACCCGGCGGCGGGCCGACTCAAGACCGTCCCGGTCTCGCGCCTGCTGGACAGCCGCACCACCGCGGAGCGCTCGCGCTCCGGCGAGGTCGTGGTCGACCTGACCGGCACCCCGGCGGCCACGGCCACCGCGGTGATCCTGAACGTGACGGCCACGGAGACCACCGGCCGCGGCTTCATCACGGCCTACCCGACCGGCACGACCAAGCCGGAGACGTCCAACGTCAACTACGAACGCGGTCAGACGCAGGCCAACGAGGTCCTCGTCCGCGTCGGTCAGGGCAGCAAGGTCACCCTCGACGTCGCCACCGCGGCAGCCGTCGTGGTGGACCTCGTCGGCGCGGTCGACGCGCCCGGGACCAGCGGCGGCAGCGACTACGCGTCGCTGGCCACGCCGCAGCGCCTGCTCGACACCCGCAACGGCACCGGCGTCAAGGCTGGTCGCAAGCGCGGGACGGTTGACCTGGTGCTGCCGAGCACCCTGCCCGCCGGGGTCACCGGCGTGGTGCTCAACGTGACCGCCGTCGGCGCCGACCGCCCCGGCTTCGTCACGGTGTTCCCGGGCGGCACCGCGGTGCCGGCCACGTCCAACGTCAACTTCTCGACCGGTCTCGCGCAGGCCAACGAGGTGCTGACGGCAGTGGGCGCGGGCCGCACGGTGTCGCTGTTCGTCGGCGGCGCCCGCGACCCGCAGACGCACCTGGTCGCCGACGTCGTCGGCTACCTGACGGCGCCGGCCGGCTAGCGCCCCGGTCCGGTCCGCCCCGGCCCCGTTCTCCCGCACCACGGAGGCCGGGGCCGCGGCGCGCCCGGGGGCGGCTACGTGTCGAGGAGGGGGGCGAGGAGCTGGTCGCCATCAGCGCCGGCGAGCGCCCGACGCGGCTACGTGTCGAGGAGGCGGGCGAGGAGCTGGTCGCCATCAGCGCCGGCGAGCGCCCGACGGGGCTACG
>JBKJQM010000307.1:0-5665 GCA_046594005.1 Mycobacteriales bacterium | reverse complement strand
GGTCGGCGAGGACGCCGGTGGTTTCGGCGATGATCCCGGGGCGGTCGTGGCCGAGAACGGTGATGGCGAGGAAGGTCACCCCAGAAGTCTGGCACCGATCCGAGGTCCGCGTATGTGTCGGGGGTATGTCCTAGTTTGTAGGCATGACCTCGGGAGTTGTGATTGACCACGCGGCGGTGGTGTTGGCTGCTGCTCGTCGGCATTGTGCGGAGGCGGACGCGGCGCAGTTGCGGGTGTTTTTGGATGCGGTGGAGTGGGCCGGGTTGCATGAGGTCACTGGGCTGGATGCGGCTGCGACGTGGGGTGAGTCTCCGGTGCCGTTGGCTGGGGTGGGTGCCCCGTTGGTCGGGGAGTTCTGTGTTGCGGAGTTCGCGGCCGCGCTCGGGGTCTCGACCGACTCGGGTCGGGCGCTGCTGGCGGCAGCGCTGGAGATCCCGCACCGGCTCCCGCGGGTCTGGGCCCGGGTCCAGGCCGGTGATCTCCCGGTGTGGCGGGCGCGCAGGATCGCGGAGCAGACGATCTCGTTGTCGGTCGAGGCCGCTGCGTATGTCGACCGGCAGGTCGCACCGTTCGCGCACAAGACCGGGCCGGTAGTCACCGAACGGCTAGTCGATGAGGCCATCGGCCGGTTCATGCCCGAACGGGCCAAGGAGATCGCGGCCCTGGCTGCAGATGGGCGCCAGGTGAGGATCGACCATGCCCAGGTCTCCTTCGCTGGGACCTCGGATGTCTTCGCCACCATCGATCTCGCAGACGCGTTGGACCTTGATGCTGCCCTCGCGGCCGGTGCACAACAACTGGCACAGCTCGGTTCGGGCGATTCGCTGAACGTGCGTCGTGCGACAGCGTTGGGGGTGCTGGCCCGGGGGGAGCAGGGGTTTGGTTTCGAGACAGGCGCGCAAGCGCCTGTCTCGAAACCCCGCAACGTCGTCCTCCACGTCCATCTCACCCCGGGTGAAGAGCTCGCGACCCTCGAAGGGCACCGCCTGATCAGTGCCGAACAGGTCCGGGCCTGGTGCGGGACCCCGGGCGCCCGGATCAGCGTGAAGCCGGTCATCGATCTCAACCAGACCCTGGCCACCACCGCCTACGAACCCACCGAGACGATCCGCGACCACGTCACCCTGCGCGAGGGATCTTGTTGTTAGATGTACCTTTGATGAATGAGCAGCAAATCGAAGGACCAGCCCATCGCTCGCGAGTATCTGCGCGTCTCTCAGGATCGCTCTCAACGCGCTCGTAGCGTTGACGAGCAGCACACTGAGAACGAGCGTGCCGCGAGCAGCAACGGCTGGACCCTGGGGCAGCCCTATCAGGACAATGACCGCTCCGCCTCGCGCTACGCGAAGAAGGTCCGCGAGGGCTACGACACGTTGATCGCCGATCTACGGGCCGATCGCTTCGCGGCTGACGTTCTCGTGCTCTGGGAGTCGAGCCGTGGCAGCCGCAAGGTCTCCGAGTGGGTCGAACTTCTCGAACTACTCGAACAACGCGACGTGAAGGTGCACGTCGTATCGCACGCGAGAACGTACGACCCGAGCAACCACCGCGACCGTCGATCGCTGTTGGAGGACTCGGTCGATTCGGAGTACGAGTCGGGGAAGACATCGGATCGGGTTCGCCGGTCTGCGGCTGCCGCCGCTGTCGAGGGTCGCCCGAACGGCAGGCCACCGTTCGGGTATCGCCGGATCTACGACGAGCGCACCAGAGAACTGATCCGGCAGGAGCCCGATCCGGAAACGGCACCGCTGGTGCGTGAACTGTTCGCGCGCGTGCACGGCGGGCACTCGATGCGGGCTGTCATGCGTGACTGGGAGGCCCGTGGGATCACCACCGGGTCAGGGAAGCCGTACGTGTCGAGCGGACTGCGGGCGATCCTGGTACGCCGTGCGTATGTCGGCGATCGAGTGCACAACCCTGGGTCGGGTCACGGTGATAAAGGTCAGCCCACGGCGCTGGTCACCGAGGGGACGTGGGAGCCGATCATCGACCGGACGATGTTCACCGAAGTGCAGCGGATCATCAACGCTCCCGAACGTCGCAGCCACAAGTCACGGCCCGGCGGTGCGGTACATCTGCTGTCCGGGATCGCCTTGTGTGATGTTTGCTCACGTCCGCTGGTCGGGCGCAATGGTCCGCGAGGCCCCGAATATTTCTGTCAGCGCTCCGGGCACCTTCGTGTTGACGAGGCGCAGTTGGACGAAGTTGCTGAGGCTGTGATGCTGGCTCGCCTCGATGACCCCGACTTTCGGGCTGCGGATGCTGCCGACCAGGACACCTCGATCGCTCTTGATGCGGCTCGCAACGAGATAGCAAAGATCAAGCAGGAACTGGACGACCTCTATGCCCAGGCCGAGACCGGGCAGGTGTCCCCCGTGCTGGCCGGGCGGTTCGAGAAGGGCATTCTGGCTCGTCTCGATGCCGCCAAGAGCGTCGAGCAGGCGCTGGCGAAGCCGTCGGATCTCGATCGGTTGTTCCCGTCGGGCACCGACTGGTCCACGATGCCTTTGGCCGCGAAACGTGAAGTCGCCCGGCGTCTGCTCACCGTTGATGAGATCGGCGAACTGCGGGTGACACCGCGACCGCAAGGCAAGCGCGGCAAGGTGCGAATGCCCGCCGCCGAGCGCGTCAGATGGAACCCACCGCTCAGCGCGTAGTTTCCCACATCGACTTCCACAACCACCTGTGCCTATTCTGATAGGAACACTCGCTGCGCGGCGGAAACTCCTCAAGGACAAGCACTCTCAAGGGCAGAAACACCGAAGACCACGCGCCTCATTCATGAGGTGGTCTCTGTGCCAATGTCCCCCGCCGAACGAGCCGAACGATCACGGCTCGGAGCATTCTCAAGTTGGGCGATCACCCAGGATCGGGCAGCGCGAACCGCACCCGCTCGTGCGGCACTCGCCGCGAAACGAGCAGACGCCGCCCGTCGTGCTGACGAAGCCCGCGTGCGCTACGACCTGTTCCTAGCCCGCCGTCTTCTGGCAGAGGCGACCGACGCCGTCGTCGCTGCCGAGCAGGCTGCTCGTGTCCTCGGGATCGAGGTCGAGCAATGAGCATCCCGAAGGTGTACGTGATCCGCGAACGTGGCCCGAAGCGGCCCGACGAGACACTCGCCGAGTACGCACGGCGCATCGTTGACGGCGCACCCCCACTCAACCCTGACGATCTGCCCCGACTGGTCGCCCTGCTCCGGTCCGGTCGGATCGCTTGCGGTGAAGACGGTGTCTGAAGAGAACGCCCGCCCGGTGCAAGACCGGGCGGGCCAGGAACCCGCGACCGCCAAGTCTCAAGCTCAAGATCCAGACTACGCCGATGCGGCCTTGCCGTGCTGCGCCCGCTGCGGTCGTCACGATGACAACCTGTCGGTGCCGAGCGGCATATGCCTGCCGTGCGTCAAGGCCCGGCAGGCGATCTTGGACGACGCGAGTGCCGTGGTGGACGCCCGTATGGCCAGGGCCACCAGACAGCCGTCACCCGAACTCTTGGCTCGGCTCAAGGCGGTGATCGCCAGCGACGCGGCGGAGACTGGGCAGCGGTCCTGGCAGCCCGTAGACCTGACGAGTGTTCTCGACGGGGACTGGAAGCCGACGATGCCGACAGTCGGTCGGCGCAGCGATGGCCAGGGGTTGTTCTACCCCGGCAAGTGCCACACGGTCGTCAGCGAGACCGAAGGCGGCAAGACGTGGTTCGCCCTCGCGGCCTGTCTGGACGAGATGCAGGCGGGCCACCACGTCGTCTACGCCGACTTCGAAGACGATGAAGGTGGGATGGTCGGGCGACTGCTCACCCTCGGCGCGCACCGCGACCGTATCCGTGAACGATTCCACTACCTACGGCCTGAAGGTCCACTCGGCAGCGGCATCCACCACGACGACCTGCGGGCCGTTCTGACCGAGTTCGCACCGACGCTCGCCGTGCTCGATGGCATCACTGAGGCAATGACCCTGCACGGGCTCAACCCGCTCGACAACGCCGACGCGGCAACGTTCAACCGGCTGCTGCCCACCAAGATCGCAGCGGCGGGCGCGGCTGTCGTCTCGCTCGATCACGTCACGAAGGATCGTGAAGGGCGCGGGCGCTACGCGATCGGCGCTGCACACAAGTTGAACGGGCTCACTGGTGCGCAGTACCTGTTGGAGAACCGCACGCCGTTCGGCATCGGCCTCACCGGCAAGTCCACGGTGAAGATCGCCAAGGATCGTCCCGGCCAACTTCGCAAGCAGGCCCTGCCCTCCGCCGGAGGGTTGTTCTGGTACGGCGATCTCGTGCTGAACAGCCACAACGAGGACTTCACCGAGGTCAGCATCGAGCCGCCGCACGAGCGCGACGAGACCTGGCGACCCAGCGGGTTGATGCAACGCATCTCCGACGCCCTAGCAAGCCACGGCCCACTCTCGCAGCGGATGCTTGCCACCACGGTCAGCGGTAGAAGGCAGAGCGTGATCGACGCCCTGAACTTCCTGATCCTCGACGGCTACGTGACGGAGAAGAGCCCGCACGAACTGGTCAAGCCCTACTTCGACCACACGGTGACCTCGTGAGCGTTCCCCCGTTCCCCAACCGTTCCCCACCGTTCCCCGGGAACGGGCGTAACCCCCGTTCCCCGTTCCCCCCTCCCTATAGGGGAACGGGAACGGGAACGCACCACGGCTGCACGAACCACAGAAAGCGTTCCCCTCGACCAACGACCCAAGAAGGACATCCCATGCCTCTGATTCCCGACCTCCGCCCGCTCGACAACAACCGAGCCAACCGGCTGCTCATCGCCTTCAGCACCGGCGACAAACTGGCCTTCGACACCGTGCTCAACGACACCATGGACGACCCGATTGGTACGCCAGGTCTGATCTTCGCGCTCGCCCAGTTCGCGACCACGCTTGGTGAACAGGTCACCGACGACTTCACCGAGCAACTACAAGCCGCGCTGCTCGCAGCCGAAACCGAGGAGCCGTGATCGTCCCCAGCGCAGCGGTGACTACTGATCTGCTTGACAGGCTGCGCTTTCGTGCACGTCGTGCAGGCAACGCCCACGATGCGCGACTGCTCGACGTGATCGCACAGGCTCATCGGCAACGCACGGTTGCGACCTCGACGGCGTTCACGCTGCTGCTGGCCGTGCTCGATCACCCGATCGAGCCTCCGCGACCCCTCGCGATCCGTCAGGGATGAGCCCCCAGACGAGCCAGGATGCGACCTGCCTCATCCCCGACCTCCGGGGGCGGGGTAGTGCCCCTCGGGCCACCGCAGAGGTGACCGAGGGGTCAGTGCTCCGGTAGTGAGACCTCTCGCTCTAAGACCCCACCCCCATCCCCTGCGCGAACGGCGTCTCAGAAACGGACGGTTGTGAGACACATCCGGATCTGCCGATGATCGGTCTTCGACCAAGGGCGCGAGGGTCAACAGCGAGCCGTGCCAACGCATCGCTCCACGTGCGGGTACGTCCGTGCTTTTGAGCGGGCGTACGAACTTCGGCGCATCGGAGTCGCCGGGCCGTCGTCAGACGGGGATGTTGGGGTTAAAGCGCAAGACGTTGCCGGGGTCATAACGGCGTTTGACCTGGCGGAGTCGGTCCCATCGGTGTGTGCCGAGCATGGTCTGGGCCCGGCTCGGCGGCTCGTCGTGCGCGGCGTAGTTGGAGTATCCGCCGCCGAGCAGGGAC
>JBKJQM010000203.1:0-2578 GCA_046594005.1 Mycobacteriales bacterium | reverse complement strand
CGCCCGCGGCACCGATTCCGTCGGGCGCAAGGAGCGGGTGACCAAACGCCTCGTGCTCCGGCGCGGCGTTCGCTGAACGCCGTGATCGGCGGCGGGCGTGACACCTCGCGGTCGGTGACCGACCGCCACGTGGCACACCCGGGTGCGCTCGGCGCCGATGGACCGGCGCGCTTGGCCGGCGCGAAGTCTCCACACTGACGGGCCGATGCCCGCCTCTCCCGACGAGCCCACGACGTTCGCCGACCTCGCGCTCGTCCCCGCATTGCAGGAGGTGCTCGTCGGCCTCGGTTACGAGGAGCCGACCCCGATCCAGCGCGAGAGCATCCCGCCGCTGCTGGAGGGCCGCGACCTGCTGGGGCAGGCCGCAACCGGCACCGGCAAGACGGCCGCCTTTGCCCTGCCGCTCCTGCAGCGGCGCGGCAAGGACGCCGGCGACGACCCGGGTGCGCTCGTCCTCGTGCCCACTCGCGAGCTGGCCGTGCAGGTCTCCGAGGCGGTCCATCGCTACGGCCGCGCGTTCGGCACGCGGGTCGTGCCCATATATGGCGGTCAGCCGGTCAGCCGCCAGTTGCGGGTGCTCAGGGCGGGCGTCGACGTGGTCGTCGCCACACCCGGCCGCGCGCTCGATCACATTCGGCGCGGCACGCTGCGCCTGGGCGGCCTGCAGACGGTGGTCCTCGACGAGGCCGGCGAGATGCTCGACATGGGCTTCGCCGAGGACATCGAGGCGATCCTCGCAGCTGCACCGGAGGACCGGCAGACGGTGCTGTTCTCCGCGACCATGCCGCCGCGGGTCGACCGCATCGCGCGCAAGCACCTGCGGAATCCCGTCCGCATCGAGATCCGCCGTGAGCAGACGGTGGCCGGCGAGGCGCCGCGCGTGCGGCAGAGCGCCTACGTCGTGGCGCGCCCGCACAAGCCCGCGGCGCTGGGTCGCGTCCTGGACGTCGAGGCCCCCGAGGCCGCGATCGTGTTCTGCCGCACCCGCGAGGAGGTCGACTCCCTCACCGACACCCTGAACGGACGCGGCTACCGCGCCGAGGCCCTGCACGGCGGCCTGAGCCAGGAGCAGCGCGACAAGGTGATGGGCCGGCTGCGCAACCGGACCGCCGACCTGCTGATCGCCACCGACGTCGCCGCTCGCGGCCTGGACGTCGAGCACCTCACGCACGTCGTGAACTACAACGTCCCGGCCGCGGCGGAGTCGTACGTGCACCGGATCGGGCGGGTCGGCCGCGCCGGGCGGGAGGGCGTCGCCATCACGCTCGCGGAGCCGCGCGAGCACCGCATGCTTAAGACGATCGAGCGCGCCACCGGCCAGAAGATCACGATGGAGAAGGTGCCGACGGTCGCCGACCTGCAGGCCCGCCGGCTCGAGCTGACGCGGGCCGCACTGCACGAGGCGCTCATCGAGGACCGGCTCGACGGCTTCCGCGGCGTGGTCGAGACGCTCACCGACGAGTACGACGTCATGGACGTCGCCGCCGCCGCGGTCAAGCTGCTGCACGAGAGCAGCGTCGGGGCGGTCGACGACGAGCAGGACATCCCCGAGATGGCGGCGCGACCGACCTACGAGCCGCGCGAGAGCACCGGCCGTCCCACCGGCCCGCCCGGACGCGGCGGCGCCCCCGACCGCAAGCCCCGCCAGCTGACGGGCCCCACGACCCGGCTGTTCATCGGCCTCGGCCGGGCCGCCGGCGTCCGGCCGCAGGACCTCGTCGGGGCCATCACGGGCGAGTCGAGCCTGTCGGGCCGCGACATCGGGGCCATCGAGATCGCCGACCGGTTCGCGCTGGTCGAGATCCCCGAGCCGGCCGCGGAAGAGGTCATCCGCGCCCTGCGCAGCACGATGATCAAGGGGCGCAAGGCGCAGGTCCGCCGCGACGCCAAGGGCTGAGTCGCTCGCTCGCCAGGCCGGGTGAGGGAAGGACCACGGCCGGGCGGCGTTGCACCTGAGGTGATCGCCGTCCCGCTCTCCGTCCTGGACCTCGCCCCCGTCCCCACCGGCGGCACCTCGCGCCGAGCCCTCGCCGACACGGTCACGCTGGCCCAGCACGTCGAGCGCCTCGGCTTCGGCCGCTTCTGGGTCGCCGAGCACCACGGCATGCCGGGCGTCGCGAGCAGCGCCCCGGCCGTGCTCATCGGCGCGATCGCCGCGGCCACGTCCACGATCCGGGTGGGCTCCGGTGGAGTGATGCTGCCGAACCACGCGCCGCTCGTGGTGGCCGAGCAGTTCGGGACGCTGGAGGCCCTGCACCCCGGGCGCATCGACCTCGGCCTGGGCCGCGCGCCCGGCACGGACCCGGCGACCGCGTCGGCGCTGCGGCGTGGCGCGACAGCCGACGAGTTCCCGCACGAGCTGCTGGCGCTGAGGTCGTTCTTCGACGGCCACTGGGCCGAGGACCACCCGTGGCGCTCGCTGCAGGCGGTGCCGGCGCTCGGCAACGGGCCGGCCATCTGGTTGCTCGGGTCGAGCGGCTACAGCGCCCAGCTCGCCGGCCTGCTGGGCGCTGTAGCCGCTCGACCCGAGCAACCAGATCGCCGGCCCGTTGCCGAGCGCCGGCACCGCCTGCAGCGA
>JBKJQM010000162.1:0-2713 GCA_046594005.1 Mycobacteriales bacterium | reverse complement strand
CCGACCACCTGGTCGATCTTGTCCGGATCGGCCCAGATCTCCGGCAGGGCTCCGTCGAGAACCATGACGAAGCGATCCTCCGGCTCACCGCCCGCAACCCGGCCTGCGACGGCCTTGCGCACTGCGTGGGAAAGGTCGACGACCTGCCTGCGCATCTCCAACCGTCCGGCGTCGATGCGACTGACATCAAGCAGCTCCGTGAGCAGCCGGGTGACCCGGTCTGCGTCGCTGTTGACGGTCTGCAGCATGAGCTTCTTCTGCTCGTCGTTGAAGCGGTCCCACTTCGCCAGCAGCGTCGCGGTGAACCCCTTCACGCTGGTCAGCGGCGAGCGCAGCTCGTGCGCGACGGTGGAGACGAGGTTGGCGCGGGAGACCTCGAGGCGTTCGCGGGCGCGGGTGTCGCGCAGGCACACGACCACGCGCTGCAGTCGGCGATCGGGGTCCCGGACGTACGACGCGGTGACCAGCAGGTCGCTGCCGTCGTGCAGCGAGAGCTGTCGCTCGGGCTGGCGCGTACGGCTCGGCAAGCCGTTCCACGGGTCGCTGCAGGCCCACCAGTCGCGACCGTGCTCGTCCGACAGCGGCAGGACGTCACGCAGGTCGCGGCCCAGGGCGCTGTCGGCGGTGGTGCCCAGCAGCCGCTCGGCGGCGGGGTTCAGCACGACGACGCGGCCGTCGGCGTCCGCGACGACGACGCCGTCGGGGAGCTCGTCGTAGATCGCCTTCTCGGAGGCGGCCGACCCGGGCGTGGGCACCGCGCACCTCCTCCGGTCGGCAAGAACGGGTGCACTGTACGGCCGACGCGCGCGCCGTGGAGGCAGGGCCGCGCTACCGGCGGTGCGCGCGCGCCGAGGCGTAGAGGACCAGCGCCGCGGCCGTGGCGAGGTTGAGCGACTCGGCCCGGCCGTGGATCGGGATGCGGACGGTGCGGTCGGCGGCGGCCAGGGCCTGGTCGGACAGGCCGGCCGCCTCGTTGCCGAGCAGCCACGCGGTGGGCCCGGACAGGTCGAGCTCGTCGAGGTCGGCCTCCCCCGCGCCGGTCGTGGCGAGGACGCTGAGGCCGGCGGCGCGCAGGCCGGCGATCGTCTCGCCGACCGTCGGGCCGTGCACGACGGGCAGGTGCCACAGGCTGCCGGCCGTGGCCCGGACGCACTTTCCGCCGTGCGGGTCGGTCGAGCCGTCGGTCAGGACCACCGCGTCGGCGCCCGCGGCGTCAGCGGTCCGGATGACGGTGCCGGTGTTGCCGGGGTCGGCCGCCGACTCGAGCACGGCCACCAGGCGTGGGGCCCCGGCCAGCGCCTGGTCGAGGGTGACGTCGAGCAGCGGTGCGACGCCGAGGACACCCTGCGGCGTGACGGTCTCGGCCATCGCGGCCAGCACGTCGCGGCTGACCGGGGTGACCGGGCACGGGGCGGCGGCGAGCAGCTCGCCCCAGCGCGCCTCCCCGTCGGGGTCGGCGTACAGCTCGACCAGCGTCGGGAGCGCCTCGCGTACGGCCTGAGGCCCCTCCACGACGAACCGGCGCTCGGCCACACGGGCCGAGCGCCGGGTCAGACGTCGTACTGCCTGCACCCGCGGTGAGCGGGTGGAGGTGATCCGCTCAGGCAGCGTTCTGGGCGGCCGCGGGACCACCGGTGCCGTCGGTCGGCAGGGCGGCGCGGGCCACCTCGACGAGGGCGGCGAAGGCGGCGGCGTCGTGGACGGCCAGGTCGGCGAGGACCTTGCGGTCCACCTCGACGCCCGCTGCCTTGAGGCCCTGCATGAGGCGGCTGTAGGTCATGTCGTTCAGCCGGGCCGCCGCGTTGATGCGGGTGATCCACAGCTGGCGGAAGTCGCCCTTGCGCTTCTTGCGGTCGCGGTACTCGTAGGTCGCCGAGTGGAGCAGCTGCTCCTTGGCCTTGCGGTAGAGCCGGCTGCGCTGGCCCCGGTAGCCGCTGGCCTTCTCGAGCACCTCACGGCGCTTCTTGTGGGCGTTGACTGCCCTCTTGACGCGTGCCACTGGATGTCCTGTCTACGTGTTGGGTGAGGCGGGCGGGAAGATCAGATGCCGAGCAGCTTCTTGATCTTGCGACGGTCGTTGGCGGCCACCTCGACCTCGCCGGTGAGGCGACGGGTGAGCTTGCTGGGCTTGCGCTCGAGCAGGTGGCGCTTGCCCGCGTGCTCGCGCATGATCTTGCCGCTGCCGGTCACCTTGAAGCGCTTCTTGGCGCCGCTGTGCGTCTTCTGCTTGGGCATGACTGCCGCTGTCCTTCGTCTCGGGTGCTGCCTCGGGTCGTGCTCGGGCGGTGCTAGGACGCTGCGCTGGCCTCGGGCGACACGGCGTCCGTGCCGTCCTCGGCCGGGGTCTCCGGCGAGTCCTTCGCGAGCTTCTTCAGGTCCGCGGCGTTCTTGTGCGGGGCCAGGACCATGATCATGTTGCGGCCGTCCTGCTTGGGCGCCGACTCGACGAAGCCGAGGTCGCTGACGTCCTCGCCCAACCGCTGGAGCAGCCGGTAGCCGAGCTCGGGCCGCGACTGCTCACGACCGCGGAACATGATCGTGATCTTGACCTTGTCGCCTGCCTTGAGGAAGCGGACGACGTGGCCCTTCTTGGTCTCGTAGTCGTGCGGGTCGATCTTGGGACGGAGCTTCATCTCCTTGATGACGGTGAGCACCTGGTTCTTGCGGCTCTCACGCGCCTTCTGCGCCGTCTCGTACTTGAACTTCCCGTAGT
>JBKJQM010000039.1:0-2631 GCA_046594005.1 Mycobacteriales bacterium | reverse complement strand
GTCCGCGACGCTCGGCGACCTCGGCGAGTCGATGGTCAAGCGCGACATCGGCATCAAGGACATGGGCACCCTGCTGCCGGGCCACGGCGGGATCATGGACCGGCTCGACTCGCTGCTCCCGACAGCACCGATCGCCTACCTGCTGCTCGCGGCCTTCCTGCCGTACCCGTAGGCGCCCGGGCCGTCAGAAGAACTGCGCGGCCAGGTCCTCGAGCTGGGCGGGCGACGCGGCGGGAGCGAGCTGCGAGCGGCTGTCGGAGCCGCCGCGCTGCCACTGCGAGTACGTCTCGGCGAAGTCGCCGGCCGGCGTCCCGAAGTCGGTGCACCGGTCGCAGCCGAACCAGGGGGTGCCGGCCGGGATGCCGCGGGCAGCCAGCCACTGCTCGCGCAGCTCCGGCGTCATGCGGGTGGCATCGACGACGTGGCCGATCTCGTGCGCCAGCACGTGGCGCAGCAGGGCCTCGGGCTCGCGGGCGCAGGAGCGGACGAAGACCTGCACGCGTCGCTCCTGCAGGTGGGCGAGGCCGAGGATGTCGGAGCGGCCCTCCTCGAAGGAGACGGAGATCGCGCTCGCGTCGGAGGGCCGGCGCAGGGAGGCCAGGGCGGCCTCGCCGCGGCGCTGCTGCCAGGCGTCACCGCTGCAGCGCGGATCGGCGGAGGCGGGGGCCGGCGCCGTGCGCACGACGGCCCGGGAGGTGCGGCGGGGGGTGCGGGCGGTGCGCGTGGTCGCCTTCCGGGCGGGCTTCGGAGCCGCCGTGGCGGGAGCGGGGACGGCCTCCTCGGCCTCGTCGGACGGGAAGCTCAGGACCAGCGGCGCGGGGGCCAGGTCGTACGCCGCGACGATGCGGACCGGGGCAGCGGTGCCTGTGGCGGGGCCGAGGGCCGCGGACGACAGGACGACGGCGCTGACCGCAGCCGTGCCGAGGACGCTGAGCGCAGCGGCGCCCACCCATGACGCCCGGACCGTGCTGAGGCGCATCCACGTACCTCCTGGAACGTCCATCGACCGGACTGACCACTGCTTGAGCCCCGTCGTGGTCATTGATGACCAGGGCCCGGTTGCCCCGTGCAACGCGCGAGAACCACGAAGGACGTGGTCACCGGACGGCTCGTCCTGAGATGTCCGGAAGGTCGTGTCGGCTGCCCCAGCCGGAAGAGAACGCCACTCTGCAGCGCTGCACCTGGCGTGCCCACGCCCCTGCCCCTCGTCTTCGACGCGCCCACGCGCGCCCTGCCCCCTCGCCACCTGGCAGACCTCGACGTGGCTGCTCGCCGGGCCGCGGTGGTCGAGCTGGGCGAGAAGGCCTTCCGCGGCGAGCAGCTCTCCCGCCACTACTTCGCCGGCCACCTGCCCGAGCAGATGACCGACCTCGCCGCCGGCGTGCGCGCGAAGCTCACCGAGGCGCTGCTGCCGCCCCTGCTGAGCCCGGTGCGCACCATCGCCTGCGACGAGGGCGCCACCGAGAAGACCCTGTGGCGCGGCCACGGCGGGACGCTGGTCGAGTCGGTGCTGATGCGCTATCCCGACCGCACGACCGTCTGCGTGAGCAGCCAGGCCGGCTGCGGCATGGCCTGCCCGTTCTGCGCCACCGGACAGGCCGGGCTCACGCGCAACCTGTCGACGGGCGAGATCGTCGAGCAGGTCGTCGCGGCCCAGCGCACCGAGTCCGCGCGGGGGGGACGGGTCAGCAACGTCGTCTTCATGGGGATGGGCGAGCCGCTCGCCAACTACTCCCGCGTGGTGGGGGCCGTCCGCCGCATCACCGACCCGGCGCCGCACGGCATCGGGATCGGCGCCCGCAGCGTCGTGCTGTCCACCGTCGGACTGGTCCCCGCGATGCGCAGGCTCACCGAGGAGGGCCTGCAGATCACCCTCGCGCTGTCCCTGCACGCGCCCGACGACGAGCTGCGCGACACGCTCGTACCGGTCAACACCCGCTGGCCGGTGCGCGAGGTCCTGGACGCCGCCTTCGGCTACACGCGCCACACCGGGCGCCGGCTGTCGATCGAGTACGCCCTGATCCGCGACGTGAACGACCAGCCGTGGCGGGCCGACCTGCTGGCCAAGCGGCTGGCCAACAAGCTCGTGCACGTGAACCTGATCCCGCTCAACCCGACGCCCGGCTCGGAGTGGGACGCGTCGCCGAAGAAGGCCGAGGACGAGTTCGTCCGGCGGCTGCGCGCCGGCGGCGTCAACGCCACGGTGCGCGACACCCGCGGCCGCGAGATCGCCGGCGCCTGCGGTCAGCTCAGCGCCGCCGAGGCCTGACCCTCCCTCGCTGATCATCCGCAGGATCGGTGCGCAAGACCGCGTCTTCCGCGCGCTCTTGCGCACGGATGCTGCGGATGATCTGCAGGGCTGTACGGGTGCAGCGGGTGGGGGTGGGTCAGGCGCCGAAGAACTGCTGCGCGAGGGACCGCAGCTGGGCCGAGCTCGCGTCGCCGGCGATCTGGCTCTTGTTGGTCGAGGCGCCCCGGGCCCACTGCGCGTAGACCTCGGCGAAGTCGCCGGCCGGGGTCGCGAAGTCGCTGCAGCCGGAGCAGCCGTACCAGGGCGTGCTGCTCGGGATGCCGCGTGCCGCCTGGTAGGCCTGGCGGCTCGCGGCTGTCATGCGGGTGGTGTCCCAGGCA
>JBKJQM010000479.1:0-4292 GCA_046594005.1 Mycobacteriales bacterium | reverse complement strand
CGAACGGCGCGCCGCCCTCGACCAGCTCCTGCAGCCCTGCGGCGATGTCACGCACGTCCGGCCTCCGTCCTGCTCCCCCTGAGGGTGCCACCCGTCCCGGTGGACCGTCCCAGCACGACGTCGGCGAGGTGCTCCAGCGCCGCGAGGCTGTGCCCGTCCACGAAGTCGTCGACGTGCGGCAGGGACGCGGCCATGCCGCCGGCCAGGGGAGCGAAGCCGGGTGCCGCCTTGCGCGGATTGGCCCACACGACGCGGTGCGCGAGCCGGTGCAGGCGCGCCATCTGCTCGCCCAAGAGCGTCGCGTCGCCCCGCTCCCAGCCGTCGGACAGCACGATGACGACGGCGCCGCGGGCGGTGCCGCGCTGGCCCCACTGGTCGAGGAACTGCTTGACCAGCTCGCCGAGCCGGGTGCCGCCGCCGGCGTCGGGAAGGGCTGCCGCGACCGCGGCCATGGCAGCGTCCGGGTCGCGCACGGACAGCTCGCGGGTCAGCCGGGTCAGCCGCGTCCCGAGGGCGAACACCTCGGTCGGCGCCCCCCGCCGTGAGGCGGCGTGGGCGAACCGCAGCAGGGCGTCCGCGTAGCTCTCCATCGAGCCGCTGACGTCGACGAGCAGGACCACCCGGCGCGCGCGGGAGGCGGGCGCGCGGTGACGCAGCCGGGCGGGCTCACCGCCGGCAGCCAGCCACGCGCGCAGCGTCCGGCCCCCGTCGACCGAGCCGCGGTGCGCCGGCCGGAGCCGTCGGGTGGCGCGCCGCTCGCCGGGCAGGCGCAGGGCGGCGAGCAGGGCGCGCAGCTGCTCCTTCTCCGCCGTCGTCATCGCCTTCACATCGCGGTGCCGCAGCTGCTCGACGCTGCTCGCGGCGGCGCTGGCGTGCTCCGGCGTCTGCTCGCCGGGACCGTCGTCCGGCCCCGGCTCGTCCGGCGAGGCGACCAGCTGGAGCTGCGAGCGGGACAGCCGCTGGCGGCGCACGACGGTGCCGGGGCGGTCGCCGAAGTAGGCGGCGAACACGTCGTCGAAGCGAGCCAGCTCGTCCGGCGATCCGCACAGCGTCAGGCGGGTCGCCCAGTAGACGTCGGCGCGGCGGGTCGCGTCGAGCAGCGAGATCGCCTGCACAGCAGCGTGAACGCGGTCGCTGGACGCCCCGACGCCGGAGGACCGCAGCGTCGCAGCGAGCCCGACGAGGCTGTCGACCGCGTCGTACGGCTGACTCACCTCAGCCGCCGAACATGGCCGTGGACAGCAGCTGGGTCACGTCGGCGCGCTTGGCGTGCAGCTGGTCCTCGCGGTACTTCAGCACCGCTCCGAGCGTGGCCGTGGCGAGGTCGGCGTCGAGCCGCTCGGCGCCCAGGGCGACGAGGGCCTGCGTCCAGTCGATGGTCTCCGCGACACCGGGCGGCTTGAGCAGGTCCTCGCCGCGCAGGACCGCGACCGCGCGCGCCACCTGCGCGGCCAGGTCCGCCGACGCCTCCGGGACGCGTGCCCGCACGATGGCGACCTCGCGGTCGAACTCCGGGTGCTCGACCCAGTGGTAGAGGCAGCGCCGCTTCAAGGCGTCGTGCACCTCGCGCGTGCGGTTGCTGGTCACCACCACGATCGGCGGTACCTCGGCGTGCACGGTGCCGAGCTCGGGGACGGTCACCGTGTAGTCGGACAGCACCTCGAGCAGGAACGCCTCGAACTCGTCGTCGGCCCGGTCGACCTCGTCGACGAGCAGCACAGAGGGCGTCGTCTCGAGCGCGGCGAGCAGCGGCCGGGCCAGCAGGAAGCGCCGGCTGTAGACCTCCTGCTCGAGCCGCTCGGCGTCCGCCTTCCCCGACGCCTCGGCGGCGCGCAGGTGCAGCAGCTGGCGCGGGAAGTCCCAGTCGTACAGCGCCTGCGAGGCGTCGATGCCCTCGTAGCACTGCAGTCTCAGCAGCTCGGCGCCGACGACCCTGGCCAGGGCGTGCGCGAGGGCGGTCTTCCCGACGCCGGCCTCGCCCTCGAGGAACAGCGGTCGCGGGAGCGCCAGCGCCAGGTAGGCCGCCGTCGCGACGCCCTCGTCGGCGAAGTAACCGGCGCCGGCCAGAAGACGGCTCAGCCCGGCGGGGTCCTGCACCCCCTCGGGGAGCAGGCCCCGCCGGGCTGCAGGAGCACCGGTCAGGAGAGCCCCGCGGCCGACGCGACCGCGCGGCCGGTGAGCACGCGGGCCAGGTGCGCGCGGTAGTCCGCCTTGGCCCCGAGGGCCGACGGCGGGCTGGTGCCGTCGGCGGCCGTCTGCGACGCGGCCTTCACCGCGTCGAGCGACGAGGCACCGGCGAGCGCCGCTTCGACCGACGACGGACGTACGGGCGTGGAGCCCATGTTGGTCAGCCCGATGCGCGCCTCCGCGACCGAGCCCCCGTCCATGCGGACCGCCGCCGCGACACCGACGATCGCCCAGGCCTGCGCGACCCGGTTGAACTTCTCGTAGCGGTAGCCCCACGAGCCCTCGAGCTTCGGGATGCGCACCGCGGCGAGGATCTCGTCCGGGGACAGCGCCGTCTCGAGGTAGTCGAGGAAGAAGTCCTTGGCGGCGATGGTGCGACGGCCGCCGGGCCCCTCGGCGACCAGCTCGGCGTCCAGCGCCAGGGCGACGGCCGCGAGGTCGCCCGCCGGGTCCGCGTGCGCGAGAGCGCCGCCGAACGTGCCGCGGTGCCGGACGGCCGGGTCGGCGACCGTCGCGGTCGCCTCCGCCAACAGGCCGGCGTACTGCTGCACCAGCGGGTTCTCGATCACGTCGGCGTGCCGTGTCATCGCGCCGATCACGAGGCTGTCGCCGTCCTCGCAGATGCCGCGCAGCTCGTCGACCTTGCCGAGGTCGACGAGCACCGTCGGGAAGGCGAGCCGGAGCCGCAGGACCGGGATGAGGCTCTGCCCGCCGGCGAGCAGCTTGGCGTCCTCGCCGGCCTCGCCGAGAGCGGTGACCGCGTCCTTGAGGGTGGTCGGTGCGACGTAGTCGAACTGGGCCGGGATCACTCGGCACCTCCTGCGGTGGACGCGGTCGAGGCTCCGCCGTACGCGACGGTGCCGGAGGGGTCTCGCTCGGACGACGACCCGTGGACGGCCCGCCACACGCGCTCCGGCGTCGCCGGCATCCGGATGTCGTTGATGCCGAACGGACGAAGGGCGTCCACGACGGCGTTCATGACGGCCGGTGTCGAGGCGATGCAGCCGGCCTCGCCGACGCCCTTGACGCCCAGCGGGTTGCTGGTCGCCGGGGTCTCCGTACGACCGGTGTCGAAGTGCGGCAGGTCGGGCGCTGCGGGGACGAGGTAGTCGACCAGCGAGCCGGTCGTGAGGTTGCCCTCCTCGTCGTAGACGGCCTCCTCGTACAGCGCCTGCGCGATGCCCTGCGCCAGCCCGCCGTGCACCTGACCCTCGACGATGACCGGGTTGATGATCTTGCCGATGTCGTCGACGCAGACGTACTTGCGGATCTTCGTGAACCCGGTCTCGGTGTCGATCTCCACCGCGCACAGGTGCGTGCCGTGCGGGTAGCTGAAGTTCTCCGGGTCGTAGACGTAGTCGCTGTCCAGCGACGGCTCCATGCCGTCCGGCAGGTTGTGCGCTGCGAACGTCGCCAGCGCCACCTGCTGGATCGTCAGCGAGGCCTCGGGCGAGCCCTTCACGGTGAAGGTGCCCTTGTCGAACTCGACGTCGGTCTCGGCCGCCTCGAGCAGGTGGGCGGCGATGCGCTTGGCCTTGTCGAGCACCTTGCCGGTGGCCTTGTGGATCGCGACGCCGCCGACCACGAGGGACCGGGACCCGTAGGTGTCCATGCCCTTCGGGCTCGACTGGGTGTCCCCCGCGATGAGCTCGACGTCGTCGAACGGCACCCCGAGCGAGTCGGCTACGATCTGGCTCCACGCCGTGTGGTGGCCCTGGCCGTGCGGCGTCGCGCCGGACACCACCTCGACCTTGCCCGTGGGCAGCATCCGGATGGACGCCGACTCCCAGCCGCCGGCGCCGTAGCTCAGCGAGCCGAGCACGCGGGACGGCGCCAGGCCGCACATCTCGGTGAACGTCGAGATGCCGATCCCCAGCTGCACAGGGTCCTTCGCCTCGCGACGGCGGACCTGCTCGGCGCGCAGGCCGGCCATGTCGAACATCTGCTCGGCCTTCTCGGTGGCGGCCTCGTAGTTGCCCGAGTCGTACGTGAGCCCGGCGACCATGTCGTACGGGAACTCCTCGTGCTTGATCCAGTTCTGCTTGCGCAGCTCCATCGGGTCACGGCCGAGCTCGTGCGCCAGCTCGTCCATGATCCGCTCGATG
>JBKJQM010000254.1:0-7395 GCA_046594005.1 Mycobacteriales bacterium | reverse complement strand
CTCGGCGACGACCTGCGCGCCGTCGTCGCCGAGACGATGCAACCCGCCCACGTGACGCTGTGGCTGCGTGCGCCGCAGATGACCGCTCGTAACGCTTCCCGGACGCCTGGCTCGTAGAACGGACCTCGCAATGACCGCGCTGACCAGATCGTTCTTGAGCAAGCTGTCCCGTCGTCGCACGGCGGCGGCCACCGACGACGGCGCGCGCGACGCGGGCCCGGCGGCGCCCGCAACTGCCGTGCCCGAGCGAGCGCCGGTCGAGATCGCCCCCGACGACCCGCTGCTCGCCTACTTCCAGGGCGCGGGCGGGGCCGTCGAGGTCGATGCGCTCGAGCTCGACTCGCCGGCGCTGCGCGGGCTCAGGGCAGCCGGCGTGAAGCTTGCCGTGCCCCTCGTCAGCCAGGGCGAGCTGATCGGCGTCCTGAGCCTCGGCCCGCGGCTGTCCGAGCAGGACTACTCCTCCGACGATCGCCGGCTGCTCGACAACCTCGCGGGTCAGGCGGCGCCGGCGCTGAGGGTCGGCCAGCTCGTCCGCGAGCAGCAGGCCGAGGCGATGACGCGCCAGCGGTACGAGCAGGAGCTCGAGATCGCGCGGCTGATCCAGCACAACTTCCTGCCCAAGCAGCTGCCCGAGCTCGACGGCTGGCAGGTCTCCGCCTACTACCGCCCGGCGCGCGAGGTCGGCGGCGACTTCTACGACGTCATTCCGCTGCCCGACGGGCGTTTGGGCTTCGTCGTCGGCGACGTCACCGACAAGGGCGTGCCCGCGGCGCTGGTCATGGCCAGCACCCACTCGATCCTGCGGGCCAGCGCGGCCCGCCTGATCTCCCCGGGCGAGGTGCTGCAGCGGGTCAACGACGTGCTCTACGACGACATCCCGGCGCACATGTTCGTCACCTGCCTCGCGGTGGTCCTGGACCCTGCGACGGGCGACATCTCCTTCGCCAACGCCGGGCACGACCTGCCGTACGTCCGCCGCAGCACCGGGGTCGAGGAGCTGCGCGCCACCGGCATGCCACTCGGCCTCATGGCCGGCATGACGTACGAGGAGAAGACGGCGCGCCTCGAACCTGGCGACTGCATGCTCCTGCACAGCGACGGCATCGCGGAGGCGCACGCCCCGGACCGGGAGATGTTCGGCTTCCCGCGGCTCAAGCAGCTGGTCGCGGGTGACGTCGGCGGTGAGGAGCTGATCGACGTGGTGCTCACGGAGCTGTCGCGCTTCATCGGCCCGGGAGCCGACCAGGAGGACGACATCACCATGGTGACGCTCCAGCGCTCCCCCGTCGCGGACTCCACGTGGAGCCGGTGATGGACGCCTCCACCGCCCACGACCAGGCCGGCGACCTCATCGCCGAGGTGCTCGCCGACTTCACGCTGAGCAGCGAGACGGGCAACGAGCGCGTCGCACTGGCGCGGGTCGCTGACGCGGTCAGCGACCTGGGGCTGCCGGCGCCGCGGCTCGAGGCGCTGAAGACCGCGGTGGCCGAGGCGACGATGAACGCCATCGAGCACGGCAACGGCAACCGCGCCGAGCTGCCGGTGCTGGTGCACGTGAGCACCGCCGCAGGAGCCGTGACGGTCTCCATCACCGACCAGGGCGGCCTGGCCGCCGCGGCCGCCGCGGCCGACCCGGCCCTGCCGGACATCGACGCGAAGCTCGCAGGACTGCAGTCACCGCGCGGCTGGGGACTGTTCCTGATCCGCAACATGGTGGACGAGATGGCCGTCCTCACCGAGGGCAACGACCACACCGTCCTGCTCACCCTGCAGCTGGCCGACCGGCCCGCGCAGGCGACGCGATCGGAGGACGGCGATGCAGAGCACCTGTGACGTGCAGATCCGGCAGCTGCCGGAGGCGGCCGTCGTCGAGCTGACGGGTGAGCTCAACTCGTCGGCCAGCGGCGTCCTCGGACCGGCGTACGAGGACGCGGTCCGCGACACCGATCCCCGGACGGTGGTCCTCGACTTCACCGCCGTCGACTACATTAACTCCACCGGGATCGCTTTGGTCGTAGGCGTTCTCGCCCGCGCGCGGGCCGAGTCCCGGACGCTCATCGCCGTCGGCCTGAGCGACCACTACCGCGAGATCTTCTCCATCACGCGCCTGTCGGACTACATGCAGATGCATGCCGACGTCGCCAGCGCCGTGGGTCACCCCGCCGACGCCTGACCCCACCCGTACGCCACCCCGTTCTGAGGAGCACCTCCGATGGCAGCAGCAACCGTCTCGATGGACGTCCGCACGCTGGACGGCCGTGCCGGCGTGATCGGCATCAAGGGTGACGTCACCTCGACCTGCGAAGGGGTCCTCACCGCCGCGCACGACGAGCTCACGGCAGCCGGCTGCTCGTCGATCGTGCTCGACTTCACCGGCCTGGACTACATGAACAGCGGCGGGATCGGCATGGTCGTGACCATGCTGGTGCGCGCGAACCGCCAGCGGCAGTCGTTGCTGGCGTACGGCCTCACCGAGCACTACCGGCAGATCTTCGAGCTGACGCGGCTGGACGAGGCCATCGCCATCCACGCGGACGAGGCGGCGGCGCTCGCGTCCGTCGGCGGAAGGTAGGCCCGCGATGTCCACTCCCCTGAGCCAGCCGGAGCAGCCCGCTGCGGTCGTCGCACCGGTTCCGCCGCGGGACGCCGCCCACTGGGCCGGCAGCGTGTCCCGCCTGCAGGCCGACCCCAGCAACGCCGGCAAGGCCGACAACGTCACCGGCCGCAAGCTGATGGGGCCGGTGCAGGGCTTCGGCAAGATGTGGCAGAAGACCTACACCGCCGACATCGGGCCGGGCGTCACGCCCGAGCAGGCCATCGCCATGTGGAAGTCCGACTTCGGCAGGTTCTGGCCGAAGGGCAACGTCTTCCACGGTGCGCTCACCGGCATCGCGCCGGGTGACGTCGCCCTGCTCGACCTGTCGATGCCCGGCGGCGTGCGCCTGTCGACGGGCGTGATGGTCCTGTACGCCGACGACGAGTCGTTCACCCTGATGACGCCGCAGGGGCACATGTTCGCCGGCTGGATCACCAACTCCGCGTTCGAGCGGGACGGGTCGACGGTGCTGCAGTCGCAGGTCCTGATGCGGGCCAACGACCCCCTCTACGAGCTCGGCCTGGTCCTCGGCGGGCACCGCAAGGAGGACCGCTTCTGGCGGGAGACGCTGACGACGCTCGCCCTCGTCCTGGGGTGCGCCGATCCGAAGCACGGGCTGAGCCTGGTCTGTGTCGACAAGCACCGCCAGTGGAAGAAGGCCGGGAACATCTGGCACAACGCCGCCATCCGCACCGTCCTGCACATCGCCCTCACGCCGGTGCGTGCGGTGCTGCGCCGACTGCGACGTACGCCCCGGCCGCACGGGACATGAGCCGGCAGCTCGACGCGGTCGTCGTCGGAGCCGGGCCCAACGGCCTGGCCGCGGCGATCACGCTGGCTGCTGCCGGGCTGCACGTGCGGGTGTACGAAGCCGCTCCGACGGCGGGCGGTGGCTGCCGCACCGAGGCCCTGACGCTGCCGGGCTTCGACCACGACGTGTGCTCGGCGGTCCACCCGCTGGCGCTCGCGTCTCCCTTCATGCGCCGGCTCGACCTGCAGGCCCGAGGGGTGCAGCTGCTGCAGCCGCAGGTGCCGCTCGCGCACCCGCTCCCGGACGGCCGCGCCGCGACCCTGCACCGCTCCGTCGACGAGACGGCCACCGGTCTGGGGCGGGACGCGGCGGCGTACTCGGACCTGATGGGACCACTCGTCGAACGGTGGGATGACGTGGTCGGCGAGCTGCTGAGCTCGCTGCGCCGTCCTCCTGGTCACCCGTTCACGCTGGCGCGCTTCGGACTGGCCGGCGTGCAGCCGGTCCGGCGGCTGGCCCGGCGCCGGTTCGAGGGCGACGCTGCGCAGGCACTGCTCGGCGGCGTCGCGGGGCACGCGATGCTCCCGCTGTCGGCGCCCGGCACGTCCGCCTTCGGGATGCTGCTCACGATGCTCGGTCACGCCGTGGGCTGGCCGGTGGTCGCGGGCGGCAGCGGGCGGATCGTCGACGCGATGCTCGCGGTCCTGGTCGAGCTGGGGGCCGAGGTCGTGACCGACCACCGCGTGGACTCGCTGGCCGCGCTGCCGCCTGCGAAGGTCACCCTGCTCGACGTGACCCCGCGGCAGCTGGTCGCGCTGGCAGGTGACCGGCTGCGGCCATCGGCGCAGCGGCGGCTGGCCCGGTTCCGCTACGGGCCGGGGGTCTTCAAGCTCGACTGGGCGCTGTCCGGACCGGTCCCCTGGCTCGCCCCGGAGTGCCGGCAGGCCGGCACCGTGCACCTCGGCGGCACGCTGGCAGAGCTCGAGGCGTCGGAGGCGGAGGTCGCCGCGCGACGCCACCCTGAGCGCCCGTACGTGATCGTGTCCCAGCCGACCGTCGTGGACGGCAGCCGCGCACCGGCGGGACGGCACACGCTGTGGGCCTACTGCCACGTCCCTCACGGGTCGGACGTCGACATGACCGCGGCCGTCGAGGCGCAGCTCGAGCGCTTCGCCCCGGGATTCCGCGACCTGGTGCTGGCGCGGCACGCGCGCGGACCCGCCGAACTCGAGGCCGACAACGCCAACTACGTCGGCGGGGACATCAACGGCGGCGTCCAGGACCTGCGGCAGACGCTGCTGCGACCGGTCGCGCAGTGGAACCCCTACGCCACGCCGCTCGACGGCGTCTACCTGTGCTCGTCGTCGACGCCTCCGGGGGGCGGCGTGCACGGCATGTGCGGACACCTGGCGGCCCGGTCCGCGCTGCGCCAGGTGTTCGGTCGCCGGAGCGTCGTCGAGCTGCCGACCCCCGCCGGGGCAGCCGTGTGAGCACCGCCGAGGAGTGGCGCGGATCGCCCCGCTCGCGCGCCCTGGCCTGGTTGCTGGCCGTCCTCGCGTCCACCGGGTTCGTCCTGATGGGCGTCGTCGACGTGCGCCGCGACGGCTGGTCGGTCCTCGGCGCTGACTCGCTCGGCGGCATCGGCATGGTCGTCTTCTTCGTCGGGCTCGGCACGCTGCTCTCCCTGCGCCGCCCTGCGAACCCGATCGGCTGGCTGCTCACCTGCGGTGGCATGACCTGGCTGACCAGCCAGTTCGCCGTCGACTACGCCCTGGCCCACCTGGCCGACTCCTCACCGCCGCCCGCACTGGCGGTGGGTGCGGCCTACCTCGACGAGAACATCTGGCTGCTCGGCGTCCTCTGCTCGGTCGGGCTTCCCCTGCTGCTCTTCCCGGAGGGACGCCCGCTGTCGGCCCGGTGGCGTCGGGTGGTGGTCGTCATGGCGGCGTCCGCCCTCGTCGCCCTGATGACCTCCGCCGTCGCCAGCTCGCCGTTCGCGAACCCGGTCGACGGCACGCAACAGCTGACGAACCCGTGGGGCGTCCGTGGCGTGGGGCCGGTCGTCAACCCCCTGCGCGGCGTCGCGGTCACGGTGCTCATGGCGTCCATGCTGCTGGCCGTGGCGTCGGTCGTGCTGCGCTTCCGCCGGGCGACCGGCGTGGAGCGCCAGCAGCTCCGTTGGGTGCGGGCCGGCGCGATGCTCGCCGTGGCCGGCATGTTCAGCGTCTACGTCGCGGGCCTGCTCGACCTGCCCTCGGGGGTGAGCGACGCCCTCGTCGCCCTCGGCCTCGGGTGCCTGCCCCTCAGCCTCACCATCGCCGTGCTGCGCTACCGGCTGTACGACCTCGACCGCATCGTCAGCCGGACCGTGACGTACGCGGCCGTGACCGCGCTGCTCGTCGGCACGTACGTCGGTCTCGTCACCGCCGTCTCACGACTGACCCCGTCAAGCAGCTCGTTAGCGGTCGCCGCATCCACCCTCGCCGTAGCGGCGCTGTTCCAACCGCTCCGCCGTCGGGTGCAGTCCGCCGTCGACCGACGCTTTAACCGTGCGCGGTACGACACCGAGCAGACCGTCGACGACTTCAGCCGCCGGCTGCGCGAGCAGGTCTCGCTGGACCTCGTGCGCGCCGACCTGCTCGCTGTCGCGCAGCAGACGATGCAGCCGGTCTCCGCCGGGCTGTGGCTGCGGGCCGGCTCGTGACCAGTCCCCGACCGCGAAGTCGGGTCCTCGTCCAGGCACTGCTCAGCGCCACACTCCTCGGCTACCTCGGTGTGATCGCGTTCGAGCTCTCGCAGGGCTACCCGTCGACCGTCGGCAGCATCGCCGGTGGCCTGCTGTCGGTGGTGCTGTTCGCCGTGCTCGGTGCGCTGCTGGCCCTGCGGCAGCCGGTCAACCCCCTCGGCTGGCTGCTCCTCTCCGGCAGCCTCGTCTGGCTCGTCAACCAGGTCGTCGAAGAGGTGCTCCGCTACGCGCTCCGGGACGGCGCAGCCCCGTCCGTCGCCGTCGGCGTGCTCGCGGACCTGAACGCCACGATGTGGCCGCTCGGCCTGCTGCTCTCCCTCGGTGTGCCGCTTCTGCTGTTCCCGGACGGCCGGACGCGTACCCGACGGGCGTCCTGGGTCCTGCGCGTGATGGTCTCAGCCGCCGCAGTAACGATCTTCTCGAACTTCTTCGTCACGGGGGACGTGGACAGCAGCTCGTTCGGCGGTCAGCCGGTGCAGAACCCCTGGGGCGTCGAGCGGCTCTCGGCCGTCACGGCCTTCGTCAGCGCAGTGGCTCCCGCCGTCCTGCTCGCGGCGATGGCCGCGGCAGTCTTCGGCGTCGTGGGGCGCCTGCGCACCGCCGCCGGTGTCGAGCGGCAGCAGCTTCGCTGGGTCATCACCGGCGCCTCCCTCGCCATCGCGAGCATCCTCGTCTTCCCGTTGGAGGCCTGGCTGGAGCTGCCCACCCACGCCGCAGACGTCGTCTTCGCGCTAGGGCTGAGCTGCCTGCCGCTGAGCCTCGCCGTCGCCGTCCTGCGCTACCGGCTGTACGACCTCGACCGCGTCGTCAGCCGGACGGTCTCGTACGCCGCCGTCACGGGACTGCTCGTCGTGACGTACGCCGGGCTGGTCACCGCCGTCTCCCGCCTGACCCCCTCGGGAAGCTCGCTGGCTGTCGCCGCGTCGACCCTCGCGGTGGCGGCGCTGTTCCAGCCGGTAAGACGGAAGGTGCAGTCGGTCATGGACCGGCGCTTCAACCGCTCCCGCTACGACGCCGACCTGACCGTCGACGCGTTCCGCCGCAGGCTGCGCGAGCAGGTCGACCTCGAGCTGGTACGCGACCAGCTGCTCATGGTCGTTCAAGACACGGTGCAGCCGCAGACCTGCGGCCTGTGGCTACGGCACGTCGAGGCTGCCCGATGAGGGTCCCGCCCCGCGCACTGGCGTGGGCGCTCGGGGCCGGAGCTGTCGCGACGTTCGCGGCGGCCAGGGTCGTCGAGCTCCGGCACGACGGCTGGTCCGCTGTCGGCAGCAGCTTCGCCTCGGGCCTGCTCACGGTGGT
>JBKJQM010000056.1:0-2918 GCA_046594005.1 Mycobacteriales bacterium | reverse complement strand
GAGAACCGGCTGGTCAACCTCTACCGGGACGGCGTCCTCGCCGCCCAGGGCCGGTGCGACGCGCAGGGCATCTACGTCCTGCGCCGGACGCTGGCCGGCGGTACGTACGGCTTCCAGGTGCGCACGCCGAACGACGGGTCCAACATGGGCACGGTCGGCCCCCTGCGGACCGTACAGGTCTACTAGCTGACGGGTCGCTCGCCGGTCACCAGGTAGACGACCCGGCGGGCCACCGACACCGCGTGGTCGGCGAAGCGCTCGTAGTGCCGGCCGGCCAGCGTGATGTCGATGGCGGCCTCGACGCCCTGGTCCCAGCGGTCGTCGAGGATCGCCGTGAACAGCTGACGGTGCAGGTCGTCCATGACGTCGTCGTCCTTCTCGAGCTCCGCGGCGAGCTCGAGGTCGCGGCCGGCGATGACGCTGCCCGCCTTCGCGACGATCTCCTCGGCAGCGTGACCCATCTTCAGCACCGTCGAGCGCAGCGGCGCGGGAACGGCGGACGACGGGTAGCGCCGACGGGCGATCTTGGCGACGTGGACGGCGTTGTCACCCATGCGCTCGAGGTCGGCGACCATCCGCAGCGACGTCACCAGCACGCGCAGGTCGCTGGCCACCGGCTGCTGGCGGGCCAGCAGGTCCAGGGCCCGCGCCTCAGTGTCCCGGTAGCGCGCGTCCACCGCCTCGTCGGCGCTGATGACCTGCTCGGCGAGCTGGAGGTCGGCGTCGAGCAGGGCGGTCGTGGCGCGGCTCATCGCCGAGCCCACGAGGTTGGTCATCTCGACCAGCGAGGCCGAGATGGCGTCGAGGTCCTCGTGGTAGCTGTCGCGCATGGCCCTACCGTAGGCCGATCTGGTGCAGCAGGACGGGCAGCGCGTGAACCTGCGCCGTCCGGCAGGTGAACAGCCGTCGCCGGCAGCCGTCCTGAACGCGGCGCGCCTCTAGTCTGATGATCGTGACCGAGGTCGGCGTGCTCGCCGGGCTGGTGGCCGGGCTGCTGCTCGGCGCCGCGCTCGCGCTGCTCGCGACCCGTCGCCGCCGGACCGAGCCGCGTCGGCCGCGCCCGCAGCCGCCGGTCGAGCTGGCTCCCTCCTCGTCCGAGGTGATCGACGCGCTGCCGGTCGCCCTCGTGCTGCTGGACTTCACCGGTGGTGTCGTGCTGGCCAACCGGACCGCTGTGGCTCTCGGCGTGGTGAGCGGGAGCCGTCTGCTGGTGCCGCAGATGCGGACCCTCGCCGACAGCGTGCGGCGCAGCGACGCGCCCGCCGAGGTCGAGATGTCGCTCGAGCACGCGACCCTGGCCCGCCTGCCCGAGGCCGTGCGCGTCCGCGTGGTCCCCGTCGGCAGGCAGGGCCACGTCGTCCTGCTCGTCGAGGACGTCACCGAGGCGCGGCGCGTCGAGGCGGTGCGGCGCGACTTCGTGGCGAACGTCAGCCACGAGCTGAAGACGCCGGTCGGGGCGATGGCGCTGCTGTCCGAGGCGCTGCTCGAGGCGAGCGCCGACCCGGAGGCCGTGCGCCGCTTCTCCGGCCGGCTGCAGAAGGAAGCCACCCGTCTCGGCCGTCTGGTTCAGGAGCTCATCGACCTGTCGCGGGTCCAGGGCGCCGACCCGCTGCCCGAGCGCGAGGTCGTGCAGGTGGACCGCGTGCTCGCCGAGGCGGTGGACCGGACCCGTACGACGGCCGCGGCTCGCGCCATCTCGCTGGTCCGCGCCGGCGAGCGGGGGCTCACGGTGGAGGGCAGCGAGACCCAGCTGGTGACCGCGGTCGCGAACCTGCTGGAGAACGCCGTGCACTACAGCCCCGAGTCGACGCGGGTGGTCGTCGCGGCCCGCCTCGCCGACGGCGCGGTCGAGGTGGCGGTCACCGACCAGGGGATCGGCATCGCCGAGAAGGACCTCGAGCGCGTCTTCGAGCGGTTCTACCGGGCCGACCCCGCCCGGTCGCGCCAGACCGGCGGCACCGGTCTCGGCCTCGCCATCGTCAAGCACGTCGCCACCAACCACGGCGGCGAGGTGGGCGTCTGGAGCGTAGAGGGCTCCGGCTCGACGTTCACCCTGCGGCTCCCGCCACCGGCGGGGGCCCTTCCCAGTCCTGCGGAGGAGAGCGCGTGACCCGAGTTCTGGTCGTCGAGGACGAGGAGTCCATCTCGGACCCGCTGTCCTACCTGCTGCGGCAGGAGGGGTTCGAGGTGAGCGTCGCGGCCACCGGTCCGGACGGGCTCGCGGAGTTCGACCGGGGCGGCGCCGACATCGTGCTGCTCGACCTGATGCTGCCCGGCCTGTCCGGCACCGAGGTGTGCCGGGCGCTGCGGGCGAAGTCCTCCGTGCCGGTCATCATGCTGACCGCCCGCGACAGCGAGATCGACAAGGTCGTGGGGCTCGAGCTGGGGGCGGACGACTACGTCACCAAGCCGTTCAGCTCGCGGGAGCTGGTCGCCCGCGTCCGGGCCGTCCTGCGGCGCCGCGGCGGCGAGCCCGAGGACGTGGCGCCCGCGGCGCTCGAGGCCGGGCCGGTGCGGATGGATGTCGAGCGGCACGTCGTCACCGTCGACGGCGAGCCGGTCTCCCTGCCACTCAAGGAGTTCGAGCTGCTCGAGGTGCTCCTGCGCAACGCCGGTCGGGTCCTCACCCGCGGCCAGCTCATCGACCGCGTGTGGGGTGCGGACTACGTCGGGGACACCAAGACCCTCGACGTCCACGTGAAGCGCCTGCGCGCCAAGATCGAGGCCGACCCCGGTCTGCCCCAGCGCCTGGTCACCGTGCGGGGCCTGGGCTACAAGCTCGAGCTCTGACGCGCTACAGGGGGTGGGCGGGGTCGGCGCCGCCGGCGTCGAGGACGCTGGTGGCCTGCGCGGTCGCCGGGTGCTCGGGCAAGGAGCCCAGGCGCCGGGCGCACAGCCGCGCCAGCTCGGCGTACGCG
>JBKJQM010000252.1:0-6414 GCA_046594005.1 Mycobacteriales bacterium | reverse complement strand
GTACGACGGCGGCTACCGCCCCGACCGCGGCTACTTCAAGTGCGCCCGCGTCGTCGGCGACGTCATGGGCAACTACCACCCGCACGGGGACTCGGCGATCTACGACACCCTCGTCCGGCTGGCCCAGCCGTGGTCGCTGCGCTACCCCTTGGTGGACGGGAACGGCAACTTCGGCTCGCCGGGCAACGACCCGGCAGCCGCCATGCGTTACTGCCTGATCGCTGGGAGCAACGTCCGGCGCGCCGACGGAGGCACCTTCCGTATCGGCGACGTGGCCCCTGACGCGCTCCCGAACAGTGACGTGCCGCTCCAGGACGTCAAGGTCATGGACCGAGTCGGGAACCCCGTGACGGCACTGACGCTGTTCCACTCGGGGGAGCACTCGACGCTGCGGCTGCGCACCCGCGAGGGCTTCGAGCTGACCGGAACCCACAACCACCCGGTGCTGTGCCTGGTGGACGTGCTCGGCGTCCCGATGCTGCTGTGGAAGCTGCTGGAGGAGGTGCGTCCTGGCGACCGGACGGTCATGTACCGCGGCGCGCCCGCGCAGCGCGAGGTACTGAGCGAGCACGACCGCCTCACGGCGGTGCTGCTGGGCGGCTTCGTCAGCGAGGGGCACTACTCCTACGAGCGCGCCGGTTTCAACAACCTCGATCGGGACTGGTTCGACGAGGTCGTCGAGGCCTACGACGCGGTCGTCGGCGGCCCCCGGTACACCGCCCACCGCGAGATCGCCTCGGGCTCGCTCCTGCACGAGCTCGACGTGCAGAACACCAGCCACCTGGCGGGCAGCCCCCTCGCGGCGCTTCGGGACCAGGCCAGCGCCGATAAGACGGTGCCGCGCGTGGTCTGGACTCGAGGCCCGGAGTTCAAGCGGGCCTTCCTGCAGTCGCTGTTCGAAGGCGACGGCTCCGTCAGCGCTCTGCCGCGCGGCAGCGTCCAGGTCTCGTACTCGACGCGCAGCGAGCAGCTGGCGCGCGACGTCCAGCAGCTCCTGCTCGAGCTGGGAATCGTCAGCCGGATCTCGCACCACGCGTCCGGGGAGTGGAAGACCTACCTGGGCAACAGGCGCGAGGTCCGCCTGTTCGCCGACCGCGTCGGCTTCTGGGGGCGCAAGCAGACGAAGCTGCGTGCGGTCCTGGCGGGCGTGCCGTCGACGAGCAGAGCGATGTCGAGCGACCACGTGCCCTTCGTGGCTGCCTACCTGAGGGAGGCGGGCGCGAGCTCGTCGAGCGACCGGGACTGGCTGCGACGTCACAACGTCGACCGGATCGAGCGCTGGGAGCGCGACGGCGACGACATCCGCCGCCACGTCACCGAGCCCGAGGCGCTCGCCGTCGTCGAGCCACTGGTCACCGGGCTGCAGTACTACGCCGAGGTCACGGCCGTCGAGGACGCCGGCGTGCAGCCGGTCTTCTCGCTGCGGGTCGACAGCGACGACCACGCCTTCCTGTCGGACGGGTTCGTCTCGCACAACACGGAGTGCCGGCTGGCGCCGCTGGCGATGGACATGCTCCGCGAGATCGACCAGGACACCGTCGACTTCACGCCGAACTACGACGGGCGCTCGCAGGAGCCCACGATCCTGCCCAGCCGGATCCCGAACCTGCTGGTCAACGGCTCGTCCGGCATCGCGGTCGGCATGGCCACCAACATCCCGCCGCACAACCTGCGCGAGGTCGCCTCGGGCGTGCAGTGGGCGCTGGCGCACCCCGACGCCACCTCCGAGGAGCTGCTGGACGCACTGCTCGAGCGCGTGCAGGGACCGGACTTCCCGACCGGCGGCTTGATCGTCGGCCGCAGCGGGATCGAGGAGGCCTACCGCACGGGTCGCGGCTCGGTGCGCATGCGGGCGGTGGTCGAGGTGGACGAGGACGCCAAGGGCCGCACGATCCTGGTCGTCAGCGAGCTGCCGTACCAGGTCAACCCGGACAACCTGGCCGAGGGCATCGCCGACCTGGTCCGGGACGGCAAGGTCGCCGGCATCGCGGACGTGCGCGACGAGGGCTCGCAGCGCCTCGGCCAGCGCCTGGTCATCGTGCTCAAGCGCGACGCCGTGGCCAAGGTCGTCCTGAACAACCTCTACAAGCACACCCAGCTGCAGTACACGTTCGGCTGCAACATGCTGGCGATCGTCGACGGCGTCCCACGCACGCTGCGCCTGGACCAGTTCGTCGAGTACTACGTGGCCCACCAGGTCGACGTCATCGTGCGGCGCACCCGCTTCCAGCTCAAGCGGGCTGAGGAGCGGGCCCACATCCTGCGGGCGCTGGCCAAGGCGCTGGACCGCATGGACGACGTCATCGCGCTCATCCGTGCCTCGGCCAGCGCCGAGGCCGCGCGTGCCGACCTCATGGCGCTGCTCGACATCGACGAGCTGCAGGCCGTGGCGATCCTCGACATGCAGCTGCGCCGGCTGGCCGCCCTCGAGCGCCAGCGCATCATGGACGAGCTCGCCGAGCGGGAGCGCGAGATCGCCGACCTGCAGGCGATCCTGGCCGACCCCACCCGCCAGCGGCGCATCATCGGCGAGGAGCTCGGCGAGATCGTCGAGCGCTACGGCGACGAGCGCCGGACGCGGATCGTGCCGTTCGAGGGCGACATGAGCGCCGAGGACCTCATCGCGCAGGAGGACGTCGTCGTGACGGTGACGCGCGGCGGCTACGCCAAGCGCACCCGCACCGACCTCTACCGCTCGCAGCGCCGCGGCGGCCGCGGCGTACGCGGGGCCTCGCTCAAGCAGGACGACATCGTCGAGCGGTTCTTCGTCACGACGACCCACCACTGGCTGCTGTTCTTCACCGACAAGGGCCGCGTCTACCGCGCCAAGGCGCACGAGCTGCCCGAGGCCAACCGGGACGGCCGCGGCCAGCACGTCGCGAACATCCTGGCGTTCCAGCCGGACGAGCGGATCGCGCAGGTCATCGACATCAAGGACTACGGCGTCGCGCCGTACCTCGTGCTGGCCACCCGCAAGGGCCTGGTGAAGAAGACCGCCCTCGGGGAGTACGACAACGGGCGCTCCAGCGGCCTGATCGCCATCAACCTGCGCGAGGACGACGAGCTCATCGCCGCCGCGCTGATCAGCGCCGAGGACGACCTGCTGCTCGTCAGCCGCAAGGCGCAGTCCATCCGGTTCCTCGCCTCCGACGACGCGCTGCGCCCGATGGGCCGGCCCACGTCCGGTGTCATCGGGATGCGCCTGGCGGACGAGGACGAGCTGCTGGCCATGCAGGTCGCGCCGGCGGGCGGTGACGAGGAGGGCACCGCGCTGCTGGTCGTGTCCGACGGCGGCTTCGGCAAGCGCACCCGGCTCACGGAGTACCGCACCCAGGGCCGCGGCGGCTACGGCGTCATCACCGCCAAGATGGGGGAGGAGCGCGGCCAACTGGTCGGCGCGCTCATCGTCCAGGACGCCGACGAGATCTTCGCGATCACCAGCGCAGGTGTCGTCATCCGGATGTCGGTGCAGCCGCTGCGCTACCTGCAGCGCGGGACCGCCGGCGTGAAGCTGGTGGCGCTGGACAAGGGCGCCACTGTCGTGGCCGTCGCCCACAACGGCGAGGCCGCCGCAGACGTCGTGACCGGCGTCGACGAGGAGCCGGTGGAGCCGTCGGTGGAGAATGGCTCAGCCGCGCTCGAGGCGGAGGCAGCGGAGCCGCCCGCCGCTGCGGTAGCCCCTGACGTGACAGAGACGACAGAGACCACGGAGGACGACGCGTGAGCACGCCCGAGCCTCCCCGTACCGGCGCGACCCCGGGACCGGAGCAGTCCGGCGGGGACCGCGACCGCACCGCCGCGCTGCCCGTCGAGGGCAGCGGCTGGGCGCAGAACGAGCGCCCGGCCGCCGCGCCGCGCACCAGCACGCCGCGCACTGCCGAGCCGGACGGGCCCGACGCCGCCGCACCGCACCGGACCGTCCTGCCGGGGGGTGGCAGCCGTGCCGCCGCACCGGGCCGTCCCGCCCCCGCGCGGCCGGCCCGTTCCCCGGAGCGGGCGACCAGCCGGCCTACCGGCCGCACGCGCAAGGCCCGGCTGGCCCTCAAGCACGTGGACCCGTGGTCGGTGTTCGTGTTCTCGCTGGTCGCCGCGCTGTTCCTGGGCGTCGCGCTGGTCGTGGCCGTCGGCGCCCTCTACACGGTCCTCAACGCGCTGGGGGTGGTGACCAGCGTGAACGACCTGTTCAGCGAGGTGACCGGCGGCGACCCGGACAGCCCGCTGCTGTCGGCGGGCCGCATCGTCGGCGGCGCCGCCGTGCTCGCCGCCGTGAACGTCGTGCTGCTCACGCTGCTCGCGACGCTGAGCGCGCTGCTCTACAACCTGTGTGCGTCCTTCACCGGAGGCATCGAGGTCACCCTCGGCGAACGTGACCAGTAGCCGCCGCCGCAGGTGGTGCAGGTCGTTGGTGTAGTCTCGCCGACCGTGCCTGCGGGCGCGTCCGGGCCTGTAGCTCAGGTGGTTAGAGCGCATCCCTGATAAGGATGAGGCCGGAGGTTCAAGTCCTCCCAGGCCCACCCCGGACCCGAACCACCCCCCCGAACTGCCTCGAGGAGCGACTGTGCGCCGACCCGCCGTCCTGGTCGTCCTGCTCGGAGCAGCGGCCGTCCTCCTGCGCCGCAAGGCGCGAGCCGGGCAGGCCGAGAAGGACGTCTGGACGACGGCCACGGCAGCGCCCGACCTGCGCTGACCTGCACGATCAGCAGCACCGCGGGGCCATAGCTCAACTGGCAGAGCACCGCCTTTGCAAGGCGGGGGTTCGGGGTTCGAGTCCCCGTGGCTCCACAACCGCCCTTCGTACCGCCTCACCGTGCAACGTGCGGGCAGGCGACTCGGCGTGTCGCGCACGGGCTCAAGCGCTTCAGCCTGGCTGCCGACAGACGCACGGACGGGAGACGTCTCGTCGGCCGCAGGCGTGCCTGCGGTCTCGCCGGCGACGCGCCCCGGACCCCGGGCGCACGAGAGCGGTCCTGTGCACCTGGCTCCTGCAGGCAGCCCTGCCCCTCCCGCAACAGCGCCCTCGACCGGTCGGGAGGCGTTCAGCCCGGACCGGCTCCGGCCGATGCTGTCCGTACGACCGCTGGACGACCTGCCGGGAGGTGCTCCGTGATCGGGACCCCGGCAGCGGCCCCCGGGAGCGGAGCAGTGCGCGCGGCGGACGCCGTACCCCTGGCCGACCGGCTGCGCGTCACCCAGCTGCTGCGCGTGGCAGCCATCGGGCTGCTCCTGCTGGCCGCCGCTCTCGCGCCGCAGTCGCTGCTGCCCTCCCCCGGTGGCGCTGTCGCCGTCACGCTCGGCTACGGCGTGGTCGTGGCCCTGGCCGAGGTGGCCAGCCGGCTGCTGCGGCAGCGCGCCGTGGTCGTGTTCTCGACGATGCTGATCGTCGACGGGCTCTGGCTGGCATGGGCGTCCTACCTCACCGGCTCGCTGGCCAGCCCCGTCCGCTACGCCGTCCTGCTGCACCTCGGCGCGGTGGCGCTGCTCGCGTCGTACCGCACCGGACTGAAGATCGCGCTGTGGCACTCGCTGCTGACCTACGCCGTCCACAACGCGCAGACGGCGCCGCCCGGCGCGTCGACTCTGCTGCCGCGGACCATGCCGGACGAGGTCTACCGGGTCGCCACGGACACCTCCGCCGCCGTCGCCGGTGCGCCCGGTGGCCAGCAGCTGGCCGTCTTCATCACCGTGCTGTGGCTGGTCGCCATCTCGACGTCGACGCTGTCGGCGATGAACGAGCGCGAGCTCCGTCGCCGCCGCGGTGACCTCGAGGCGCTGACCGAGCTGGCCGAGTCGCTCGAACGGGCCGTGGACAGCACGCACGTGGCGCGCGCGCTGCTCACCTCCGTCGTGGAGACCTTCGGCTTCGTGCGCGGCGTCGTGCTGGCCGGACCCGAGGGCCAGCTCCCGCTGCTGGCGCACTCCGGCGTCGACGCGGGCACGGCCCGCCGGGCCGGGCGCAGCGCCGTCGTCGAGGCGGCGCACGCCGCCCGCGGGACGCTGCTCGTGCAGGCGCTCGACCCGGAGCAGGACCCGTGGCTGGATGCACTGCTACCGGGTGCGCGCGACCTCGTCGTCGTGCCGCTGTCGGCCGAGGGACGCACCTTCGGCGCACTGGTGCTGGAGCAGGGCGCGTCCCGGGGCGGCCGCATCCCACGCCGCGTCGTGGCCGGTCTGGAGAGGTCGGCGTCGTACGCCGCGCTCGCGCTGCGCAACGCCTGGCTGCTCGAGCAGGTGCAGCGGCTGGCCGCCACCGACGGGCTCACCAAGATCGCGAACCGTCGCACCTTCGAGTCGACGCTCGAGCGCGAGGTCGCCCGCGCGACGCGCAGCGCCGAGCACGTCAGCCTGGTCATGCTCGACATCGACCACTTCAAGCGGCTCAACGACACGCACGGCCACCAGGCGGGCGACGAGGTG
>JBKJQM010000045.1:0-3398 GCA_046594005.1 Mycobacteriales bacterium | reverse complement strand
GCCTCCCGTGTCGCCGTCGTGCTGCTCACCGTCGGGGGCGCCTGGCTGCTGTCGGGTGCGCAGGCCGGCCAGGTCGAGGGGTTCCTGAAGCGGTGGGACCGCTGGGACGTCGGTCTCTTCCGCAAGGTCGCCGAGTTCGGCTACCAGGGCTACCCCGACAAGTACCCGGACCAGGGCATCGAGGCGTTCTTCCCCGGCGCCCCGCTCGTGCTTCGCGCGGTGCACACGGTGGTCCCGGACTGGACGGCCGCCGGGCTGCTGATGTCCCTGGTGGCCGGGGCGTTCGCCTCCGTCGCGCTCGGCCGGCTGGCCGCGCTGGACGGCGCGCCGGCCTCGCGGGCGGTGCTCTACCTCGTGCTGTCGCCGTACGCCGTCTTCCTGTTCGCCGGCTACAGCGAGGCGCTGTTCCTCGCGTTCGGGCTGTGGGGCTGGCTGTGCGCACGACAGGACCGCTGGGTCGCGGCGTCGCTCCTGGTCGCCGCCGCCACGACCGTCCGTGTCAGCGGGGTCTTCCTGGCGATCGGACTGGTCGTGCAGTACCTCGTCGCGCACCGCGGCCGCGTCCGCGCGGACGCCGTCGCCCTGGCCGCTCCGTTCCTGGCGGTGCTCGCGTACTTCCTCTACCTGCGGGCCGTCACCGGCGACTTCTTCCGCTGGCAGGCCGCGCAGGAGCTCGGCTGGAACCGCCGCTTCACGCTGCCGTGGCACGCGTTCAGCACGACGTTCGACAACGCGCGCAACCCGGCGCAGGGCGCGGAGTACGGCTGGTCCTGGAAGGCCGAGATCATGGCGGTGGCCGTGGGACTCGTGCTCACCGGCGTCCTGCTGTGGATGCGCCGCTGGGGCGAGGCGACCTACGTCGGGCTGTCGGTCGCGGCGCTCGCCACCTCGACCTACTACCTGTCCGTCAGTCGCGCGACGCTGCTGTGGTTCCCGCTGTTCGTCCTGCTGGCGCGGGCCGCCGACCGGAGGCCCTGGGTGCACACCGCCTACGTCGTGGCGGCCGCACCCGTCATGGCGCTGCTGGTGCTGACCTTCACGTCGGGCCGCTGGGTCGGCTGAGCGGTCAGTGCGTCCTGCGCCCGCAGGAACACGACGTACAGCAGCGTCAGCAGCGCCGACTTGGTCCACACGCCGACGACCAGCATCCGCTCCCAGAACGCCGGGTCGCCGCCGCCCCCGAGCGCGTCGAACCAGCGGAACACCCCGACGTAGACCAGGGCGTCACTGACGGCGTACGCCGCCCACCAGCCCCAGCGCACCCGCAGCAGCGCGAAGAACGGCAGCACCCACAGCGTGTACTGCGGCGAGCTGACCTTGTTCAGCAGCAGGAACGCCACGAGCGCCGCGCCGCACACCTGCACCAGCGGGAAGGCCTGCTCGCGCCGCGCGCGCACCAGCCCGTACGCCGCAGCGCCCAGCAGCGCGACGACCACCGCGACCGGCACCAACCGGTTGAGCTGCGTGGTGGTGAGGTGCGGGTACACCCAGTACCAGATCGAGTTGCTGCTGGTGTCCGCTGCGCGCGCGGCCTGGAAGACGTACGTCGTCTCCCACCCCGCGCGGTTCACGGCGAGGAACGGGAGGTTCACGGCGAGAACCGTGAGGCCGCCCCACGCGACCGCCTCGACCGCGCCGAGCCGGTCCTTGCGCACCCACCGCTCGACGGCCAGCGGCAGCAGGAACAGCCCGGGATAGACCTTCAGGCAGGCGCCGACGCCGAACAGCACCGCCGCCCACCCGCTGCGGCCGCGCCACCACGCGTACAGACCACCGGTCGCCGCGGCCACGGCGAGCAGGTCCCAGTTGTGCAGCGCGTAGAGCACCATCGCCGGCGCGGCCGCCCAGTACAGCGAACGCACCCCCGTCATCCGCAGCAGGTGCCAGGCGGTCAGCACCGCGAACGGCCCCATCAGCACGGCCGACACGACGAGGAACGACGTGCGGCCGTCGCCCGCGAACAGCGACGAGAACCAGATGAAGACACCGGTCAGCACCGGGTACTCGAAGCTGTCGACGGTCGCGCCGTTCACGATGCGTCCGTGCACGTACGGGAACACCGGGTCGGCGAGCCCGCGGCTCGTGAACAGCTCCAGCACGTCGCTGTAGCAGGTGACCCGGAAGTTGCGGGAGGAGTCGACGCAGGCGCCCTTCCAGAGGGTGCTCAGCACGACGAGCGAGGAGCAGACGCCCAGCACGAACGGGAGCAGCGGGGGAAGGCGGCGGGGGGGCTGCACGGGCGCCGACGCTAGTGCCGTCCGGCGGCTAGCGTCCGGGCAATGGACGACGACCGGTCGACAGCGCTCGCCGACCCGCCTGCCGGGGCGCACGCCGCGCCGGAGCCGGCCGCGCCCGTGGACAGCGCCCGCAGCGGGTGGCTGCGCGCGTTCCGCTACTCCGCGCTCGTCTACCTCGGGGTCCGGATCGGCCTGTTCCTGGTCGGCCTGCTCAGCACCGCGCTGCTCCCCCGCAACGGTCCGGTCGACGTGCCCGGCTGGCCCGCGACCGACCCGAGCAAGGGCTGGCACAACGTCTTCACGGCGTGGGAGCGGCACGACGCGCTCTGGTACCTGCGGATCGCCTCCCGCGGCTACCGCCAGGACGACGCCAGCGCCGCCTTCTTCCCGCTCTACCCGCTGCTGTCGCGCGGGCTGGCCAACGTGTTCGGCAACCACTGGCTGCTCGGCGCGTACCTCGCCTCGAACCTCGCGCTGGTCGTCGGGCTGACCGTCCTCTACCGGCTCACCGCGTTCGAGTGGGGCGACCTGCGCGCCCGCAGGACCGTGCTCTACCTGGCCGTCTTCCCGACCAGCCTGTTCCTGTTCGCGCCGTACACCGAGTCGCTGTTCCTCGCGCTGTCGGTCGGCTGCCTGTACGCCGCCCGCCGCCGCTCGTGGGCGCTCGCCGGCTACCTCGGCGCGATGGCCGCGCTCACCCGCAGCACCGGTCTGCTGCTGGCGCTGCCGCTGGCGGTCGAGGCGGTGCTGCAGCTGCGCGAGGCGGGCGGGCCGCTGCGCCCACGGCTGCTGCGCACCGGCGGCGGTCTGCTCGCGGCCGCGGTGGTGCCGCTCGGGACGGCCGCGTACTTCCTGTACTGGCAGCGCTTCGCGGGCGACTGGCGACGGCCGCTGGACGTCCAGGGCTCGACGTGGAGCCGCGAGAAGGCGTGGCCCTGGGAGACGCTCCAGGCGGGCTTCCGCGAGGGCACGAAGTACTTCGGCGCGTACGCCGGCGGCTACCACACCGTCGACCTGGTGATCGTCTCCGTCGCTCTGGTCGCCGGCCTGTGGATCGCGTTCCGCGTCCGGCTGACCTACGCCGTCTGGTACTGGGCGTCGCTGCTGTTCCCCATGACGCTGGCGTTCGGCGGCCGGCCGTTCCTGTCGCTGCCGCGCTTC
>JBKJQM010000419.1:0-2558 GCA_046594005.1 Mycobacteriales bacterium | reverse complement strand
CACGGCCTGCTCGACGGGGCACTCCAGGACGGCCTGGACACCGGTGCGGTCGCAGCCCAGGGCGTGCAGGAACGCCGCGACCTCCCGCTGACCCTGCGTCAGGGCGGTGTCCGGGTCGTCCGGGTCGTCGAAGCTCATCGCTGCGGCCCGGCCCTTGACCGCGGCCAGGGCGGTCGCCATCTCGGTCGCGGTGCAGTCCACGACCACCTGCGCCATCCCGTCCGGCAACGCCCGACCCCGGACCCCGGCGGTCTTCTTCGCGGTCTCGTGCCGGCGGCGGGCGATGTCCGGGTCGACCAGGATCGCGGCGCGCTTGGCCGCGGCCCGCAGCTCACCGGGCGTGGACTCCAGGGGCTCGTCACCCTCACCCAACACGGCGGTGAGGACCGCGGCGGCGTGCGGCGGGTCGAGGTGGCTGATCTCGTCCAGCAGCGCCAGGGCGTGCCCGACGCCGGCCTGCCCGAGCTCGAGCGCGACGACCAGCCGCGGTTGCGCCATCAACGCCAGCGCCGTCCCGGCGCGCTGTTGCCCGGTCACCGGCGAGACGTTCAGCACGCACGCGACCTCGCCGTGCACGAACTCCACGTGCTCCGGTTCGGCGGTCTCGTACATCCGCGCGATCGCCCGGCACTCCTGCACGAACGCGACTGCCTGCGCCCGCGCCGCCGCCCGCAACGCACCCGTCACCGCTGGCGACGAAGGGAACAGGAGGTCTCTCACCACACGAACAGTAGAACCGCCCTCCGACAGAAACAGACGAGAGTTGCTGCAGGTCAGTGACTTCCGTGCCTCAGCCGCTCCACTCCGACCGCAGCACCCCCATCAGCACGATGTCGTCGTACGTCCCTTCCACCCACGCGTGCTCGCGCAGCCGCCCCTCCTCGACGAAGCCGACAGCCCGGTAGGCGCTCAGCGCCGCGGCGTTCGAGGCGACCGTCTGCAGGTGGATGCGGTGCAGGTTCCGGGTCCGGAAGCCGAATGCGACCAGCACCCGCAGCACGTCCTTGCCGTGGCCCTGCCCGCGGTGTTCGGGGAGGAGGGACAGTCCGAGCTCCGCGCTGCGCGACAGGTCGTCGAAGCCGAAGAGGCCGGCACGTCCGGCGAGCTGGCCGTCCACCTCCACGGCGAACTGCGCGTCGCCGTTCTTGGCCGGCTCCTCGCTGCGGGCGCGGTACACGGCGAGCGTCTCCGGCGCGTAGGGCGAGGGACCCGTGAGCGCCCAGGTGAGCGGGTCGAGACGGGCCCGCCACAGCGGCTCGAGGTCCTCCGCCTCCAACGGCCGCAGGAGCACGTGTTCGCCGGTGAGCACGCGCGGACCCTACTGCGGCGCGAGCACCTCGATGACGACCTGCGCCACGCCGTCGTAGCCGAGCGCGCGCGACCCGGAGCGCGACATGTCGAGGATGCGCGGGCCGACGTACGGGCCGCGGTCGTTGACGAGGCAGGACACCGCACGGCCGTTGGCCGACACGCGGATGACGGTGCCGAGCCGCAGCGTCTTGTGGGCGCAGGTCAGGCGCTCGGGGTCGTACGGCGCACCGCTCGCGGTGGGGCTGCCGACGAAGCCGGGGCCGTACCAGGAGGCGAGGCCGACCAGCACCTCGCCGGTGGGCGCGTAGCCGGCGGGATATCCCGACCCGGCCGCCTCGACGAGGTCGACGACCGGTGCCTCGCCCTCCGCGGCCCGGCGGCTGCGGGCGGTCTGCGCCGGGGTCAGTGCGGTCGTCACCGTGGCGGAGGCCCGGTCGAGGGCGCTGCGCGCGGCGGCCAGCTGTGCGGCCTGCTCCGCCAGGCGGGACCGCTCGGCGGCAGCCGTGGCCTCGGCCTGCCGCGCGGCCAGCTCGGCCTCCGCCCGGGCCAGCAGCACGCGGGCGCGCTCCTGCGCGGCCAGCGCGGCGGCGGCCTGCGCCTGCAGCCGCGAGCGGAACGCCGTGGCCCGGTTGCGCAGCCGGGCGGCCGCGGTGGACTGGGTGGACACCGCCGTGACCAGGCCGCGGTCGACGCGCACGGCTGCCGATGCGCCCGAGTCTGCGAGGTGCCGCAGTCCCGGCGCGGCGAGGTCGGTGGTGAGGCCGCCGAGCGGGTCGGGGCGGCGGGCGATGAACACCTGCCGCACCCGCGCGTCCAGCCGGGCCTGCGCAGCCAGGCGCTGCTCCTCCAGCCGCTCCATCGCGACGCGGAGGCCGCCGTCCTGCGCCGCCGCCTGCTCGAGCGCCGCGCCGAGCCGAGCCGCGTCGGCGGTGGCCGCGCCGAGCTGCGCGTGGAGGTCGGGCACGCCGCCGGCCGCACCTGCCGGGACCGGCACGCCGAGCAGCACCGCTGCCAGGGCAGCGGTCACCGTCGTACCGCAGGACAGGCGCACGACGGGGAGATCGGCGGCGCAGGGCTCCGACTGGAGCGACGTCCGGGGCTAGTGTCCGCCGCAGTCGACGACAGGAGCTGCTGTGCGGATCGGAGTGCTGACCGGCGGGGGCGACTGCCCAGGCCTGAACGCGGTGATCCGCGCCGTGGTGCGCAAGGGCGTCGAGGTCCACGGGCACGAGTTCCTCGGCTTCCGC
>JBKJQM010000357.1:0-2857 GCA_046594005.1 Mycobacteriales bacterium | reverse complement strand
GACGTGCCGGAAGCCGCTGGCCGCGAGGTCGTCGTAGCGCACGTCCATCTCGCGCACGACCCACTGCAGCGCCTCGGCGGCCTTCTTCGGGTTGGTGATGATCGGCGTGATCAGGTGCGGCACGCCCTCGAAGGCCGTGAGCTCGACGCGCTTGGGGTCGACCAGGATCAGGCGGACCTCGTCCGGGGTCGCGCGGGTGAGGATGCTGACGAGCAGCGTGTTGATGCACGTGGACTTGCCAGCGCCGGTGGCGCCGGCGATCAGGATGTGGGGCGTCTTGGCGATGTTCGCCATGACGAAGCCGCCCTCGATGTCCTTGCCGAGGGCCACGAGCATCGGGTGGTGGTCGCTGGTCGCGGCCTTGCTGCGCAGGACATCGCCGATCGCGACGTTCTCCCGGTCGGTGTTGGGGATCTCGATGCCGACGGCCGACTTGCCGGGGATCGGGCTGATGATGCGGACGTCCGGGGACTTCACGGCGTACGCGATGTTGCGGCTGAGCTGGATGATGCGCTCGACCTTGACGGCCGGGCCGAGCTCCACCTCGTACCTGGTGACCGTCGGGCCACGGGTGAAGCCGGTGACGGCGGCGTCGACCTGGAAGTCCTCGAGCACGCTGGTCAGGGCGACGATGACCTCGTCGTTGGCGGTGCTGCGCTTCTTCGGTGGCGTGCCGGCGGCCAGCAGCTCGGGCGGGGGCAGCTGGTAGCCGGTGGCGCTCAGCTCGAGCTGCTTGGTCGTCTTCGGGACGGGCACCTGCGGGGGCGGCTCAGGGGCGGTGAAGACCGGCTCAGGAGCGTGCTCCACGACGACCGGCGAGGCGTCCTCGGGCGTGTCCTGCTCGGTCAGCGCACCCACCCTGCGGCGCGGGCTGCGGCGGCGCAGCGGCTCGAGCGGCTCGGGTGCCTGCTCGGCGTCCGGGGAGGGCGGGGGCGTACGGCGCAGGGCCTTGTCGCGCAGGGCGCGCAGGCCGTCCGGCACCTGGTGGATCGGCGTCGCCGTGACGACCAGCAGGCCGAAGCAGGCGAGCAGGAACAGCACGGGCACGGCCAGCCACGGGGTGAGGCCCTGCTGAAGCGGGTCACCGAGCAGGAAGCCGATCAGGCCGCCCTTCTCGTCGGTCGGCGCGTCGCCGCGGACCACGTGCAGGACGCCGAGGGCGCCGAGACCCAGGGCCGCCCAGCCGACGGCGAGCCGCCCGCCGCCGCCCTTGCTCTCGGGGTGCCGCAGCACGCGCCACGCGCCCAGCAGCAGCAGCGGCGGCAGGAGCAGCGCGCCCTTGCCGAGGACCGCGGTGAGGACGTCGTCGACGCGCTCGCCCGCTCCCCCGGCGTGCCACCAGGCGCCGCCGGCGCCGACGAGGGCGAGCGCGAGCAGCAGCAGGCCGAGACCGTCACGGCGATGGGCCGGGTCCAGGTCGCGGGCGCCGGAGCCGGCCGCGCGCGAGGCGCCGCCGACCGCGTGCGCGGTCACCTTGAGGATGCCGAGGACGAGCCGGAACAGCGCGCGCACCAGGATCGCGACGGTGTGGCCGGCGCGCGCGACCAGCCCCGGACGGGCGGCGGCCTTGGCGGGCGCCCGCCGGGCCGGTGCCTTCTTGGCCGGGACCTTCTTCGACGTCGCGGTCCGCGCGGGCGGGCGCGTCCCGCTGCCGCTGCTGCGGGGGCGGGTCTGCGTGGACGTCCGGCTGGCCGGTGGAGGCATGGCGGGACGCTACCGCCCCGTACCACCCGTCACACCTGTCACACGCGGAGAAACGCCGCGTCGTCCTCCTGCAGATCAGACCTCGACGACGACGGGGATGATCATCGGGCGGCGGCGGTAGGTGTCGCTGACCCAGCGGCCGACGATCCGGCGCACGCTCTGCGCAATCTGGTGGGCGTCGGCGACGCCCTCGGCGGCCGCCCGCTCGAGCTCGGCCTCGATCAGCGACTTGACCGGGTCGAAGGCCTTGCGGTCGTCGCTGAACCCCCGAGCGGCGATCTCCGGCCCGCCGGCGATCTTGCCGGTGACGCTGTCTACGGCGAGCGTGACGGAGATGAAGCCCTCGTCGCCGAGGATGCGGCGATCCTTGAGCGTCGACTCGCCGACGTCGCCGACCTCGAGGCCGTCGACGAAGACGTAGCCGCAGGGCACGGCGCCGACGATCTCGGCCTTGCCGTCGACGAGGTCGACCACGACGCCGTCCTCGGCCAGCACCACCCGGTCACGCGGCACGCCGGTGAGGAACGCCAGCTCGGCGTGCGCCCGCAGGTGGCGCCACTCGCCGTGCACCGGCATGACGTTCGACGGTCGCGTCGCGTTGAGCAGGTAGAGCAGCTCGCCGGCGGACGCGTGACCGGACACGTGCACCTTGGCCACGCCCTTGTGCACGACGCGCGCGCCCCAGCGCGACAGGCCGTTGATGACCCGGTAGACGGCGTTCTCGTTGCCCGGGATCAGCGAGCTCGCGAGGATGACGGTGTCCTGGGCCTCGATGCGGATCTGGTGGTGGGAGCGGTTCGCCATCCGCGACAGCGCCGACAGCGGCTCGCCCTGCGACCCGGTCGAGATGAGCACGACGCGGTTGTCCGGCAGGTGCTCGACGTCCTTGAGGTCGACCAGCAGACCGGGCGGGACGCGCAGGTAGCCCAGGTCGCTCGCGACGCCCATGTTGCGGACCATCGAGCGGCCGACGAAGACGACGTGCCGGCCGTGCCGCTCCGCCGCGTCGATGACGGCCTGGACGCGGTGCACGTGGCTGGCGAAGCAGGCGACGATGACGCGGCCGACCGAGGTGCGGATGACGTCGTCGATGACGGGGGCGATCTCGCGCTCGGAGGTGACGAAGCCCGGCTGCTCGGCGTTCGTCGAGTCG
>JBKJQM010000314.1:0-5552 GCA_046594005.1 Mycobacteriales bacterium | reverse complement strand
CTCGGGGTGGCCGAAGAACCAGAACAGGTGCTGCCAGAGGATCGCGCCGCCGTTGGCGGCGTCGAAGACGTGGGACCCGAGGTGCCGGTCGGCCATCAGGGCGAAGAACGCCGCGGTGATGACCGGGAAGGCGAACAGCACCAGGATGGACGTGACCAGGATGTTCCAGGTGAAGATCGGCATCCGGAACATCGTCATGCCGGGGGCGCGCAGGCAGATGATCGTGGTGATGAAGTTGACGGCGCCCAAGATCGTGCCGAGACCGGACGTGGCCAGGCCGATGATCCAGAGATCGGCGCCCAGCTGCGGGGACCGCAGGATGTCGTTCAGCGGCGCATAGGCGAACCAGCCGAAGGAGGCGGCCCCCTCCGGCGTGAGGAACCCGGCGAGGACCGTCAGCCCACCGAACAGGTACAGCCAGTACGAGAAGGCGTTCAGCCGCGGGAAGCTCATGTCCGGCGAGCCGATCTGCAGCGGCATGATGAAGTTCGCGAAGCCGTAGGCGGCGGGCGGTGCGAACAGGAACATCATGATCGTGCCGTGCATGGTGAACAGCTGGTTGTACTGCTCCGGGCTCAGCAGCTGCAGGCCGGGCTGGGCGAGCTCGGCGCGGATGAGCATCGCCATGAAGCCGGCGGCCAGGAAGAAGGCGAACGACGTCGTGAGGTAGAGCAGGCCGATGGTCTTGTGGTCGGTCGTCGTGATGACCTTGGCGATCTTCGCCCCGGGGCTGGGGTTCTTGCGCCGGACCTGGACCGGAGCGGTGGCGTCGGCGAGAAGTGTCATGAGGGGCTCCCGGCAATCTGCTCGGCGATCTCTTCTGCGGTACGGGGGGTGCCGGAGCCGGCCCCCGTGCCGATGCGGTTGTCAGGGTTGGCCTTGAGGCCGGCGATGTAGGCGTCGTACTGCTCGGGGGTCACGACCTTGACCGCGAAGTTCATGGCCGAGTGCTTCTCACCGCAGAGCTCGGCACAGCGGCCGACGTACTCGCCGGTCTTGTTGATCGTCACCTCGAAGGTGTTGGCGCGACCCGGGATGACGTCCCGCTTGAACAGGAACTGCGGCACGAAGAAGGAGTGGATGACGTCCGGCGAGGTCTCGGTGAAGCGGATGGTCCGGCCGGTCGGGAGAACCATCTGGGCGGGCTGGCCCGGCATCCCGGTCACCGACACGCCCTCGTCCGGGTAATTGAACGTCCAGTTCCACTGGAAGCCGACGACGCCGATGTTCATCTCCGCGCCGCCCTCGCCCTCGGGCGTCAGCTTGTTGACGAAGTTCTGCGCGACCGTCGTGTAGTAGAAGAGCACCGCGATGATCACGAAGGGCACGACCGTGTAGAGCACCTCGACCGGCAGGTTGTAGCGGACCTGCCGGGGGATCTGGTCGCCCGTCCGGCGGTACTTCACCACCGCGAACAGGATCAGGGCGGTGACGGCCAGACCGACCACGGCGGCGGCCGCCACCGATCCGAGCCAGAGCTCGTAGACCCGCTCCGCCTGCTCGGTCACCGGCTTGGGGAAGCCGAGCGAGAAGCTGTCTTCGTAGAGCTTACGACCGCCGGAGCAGCCGGTCGCCAGCAGCGCTGCCGGCAGCAGCGCCAGCGCGAGGCGCGTCCGACCGCGTCGTACCGGTGAGGGGGTGGTTCTCAACCTCTCGGGCCTTCCTGACAAGCGGACGGGAGGCGGTCCCGGGCCCCGGAAGAAGGGCTCAGCACCGCGGCGGCGAGCGTATCCCAGCGCCCCCGGGCCTTCCTGCTGGGGCTCGCCGGGCTCGCGCGCACTAGCGTCCGCACCGTGAGCGGCTACCTCGACGCGGCCGCCGGGCTGCCGCTGCACCCCGCGGCGCGCGAGGCGCTGCTGGCGGCCCTCGAGGACGGCTGGGCCGACCCGGCCAAGCTGTACGGCGCCGGCCGGCGCGCCCGGCAATTGCTCGACGGCGCCCGCGAGGCTGTCGCCGCGGTCCTGGGCGCGCGGCCCGACGAGGTGGACTTCCCCCCGTCCGGGACGCTGGCGGCGTCGCTGGGCGTCCTCGGCGCGGCCGGCGGCCGGAGCCGCACGGGCACCCCCCTCGTCCACTCGACCGTCGAGCACTGCTGCGTCCTGCAGGCGGTCGCCTTCGCCGGCGGCGAGGCCACCCCCGTCCCGGTGGACCGGGTCGGCCGGGTGGACATCGACGCGTACGCCGCGGCACTGCGTCCGGACACGGCGCTGGCGTGCCTGATCAGCGCCTCCCACGAGGTCGGGACGCTGCAGCCGGTCGAGCAGGTCGCCGCGCTGTGCGCGGACGCCGCGGTGCCGCTGCTGGTGGACGCCTCCCAGACCGTCGGGCGGGCGCCGGTGCCCGCCGGCTGGTCGGTGCTGGTCGCCAGTGCCCGCAAGTGGGGCGGGCCCCCCGGGGTCGGCGTCCTGGCGGTGCGGACGGGCACCCGCTGGCGCTCGGCCCTGCCCGGAGCGGGCCGCTCCCCCGGACCCGTCGACCTGCCGGCGGTCCTGTCCGCGGCGGTCGGCCTGCAGGCGGCGAGCGCCGAGGCCGCGGTCGAGGACGCCCGGCTCCGACCGCTCGTGGACCGGCTCCGGACGCGCCTCCCGCAGCTGGTGCCGGACGTGGAGGTCGTCGGCGACCCGATCGACCGGCTGCCGCACCTGGTGGCCTTCTCCTCGGCGTACCTGGACGGCGAGACGCTGCTGCGCGCGCTCGACCGCGAGGGACTGGCCGTGAGCAGCGGGTCCAGCTGCAGTGCCTCGACGCTGGAGCCGAGCCACGTGCTGGCTGCGATGGGGCTGCTGTCGCACGGCAACGTGCGGATCTCGCTGCACCGCGGGACCACCGAGGCCGACGTCGAGCGGCTGCTCGAGGTGCTCCCCGTCGTCGCTGCGGAGCAGCGGGCCGGTTAGCCCTGCAGGAAGGGCCGGACCTCGGCTGCGGCGTCCTCGCCGTACGCCTGCGTGAAGCGGTCCAGGAAGTCCGCGGGCGTGACGACGTACTCCTGGGTCCCGACCGTCTCGACGACGTGCGTCGCGAGCAGCGCCCCGACCTGCGCGGCGCGCTCCAGACCCAGGCCCCAGGCGGTGGCGGTGAGGAAGCCGGCGCGGAAGCCGTCGCCCACCCCCGTCGGCTCGGCGACCGTGCGGGCCGGCGCCACGGCGACGGTGATGTCGGGCTCGCCCTTGCGGCTGATGACGATGCCGTCGGCGCCGTGCGTGGTGACGCGGATCCGGACGCGGTCGAGCACGTCCTGCGCGCTCCACCCGGTCTTCTCGTGCACCAGCCCGGCCTCGTAGTCGTTGGTGAACAGGTAGGTCGCCCCGTCGACCAGGCCGCGGATCGCCTCGCCGTCCATGAACGCCAGCTGCTGGGACGGGTCGGCCGCGAACGGCACGCCCCGCTCGCGGCAGCTGGCGGAGTGCCGCAGCATCGCCCCCGGGTCGTCCGGCGCGACGACGACGAGGTCGAGCTCGCCGAGGTCCGCGAGGTCGATCTCGGCCGCCTCCGCCATGGCGCCCGGGAAGAAGGTGGCCAGCTGGGCGTGGTCGTCGTCGGTGGTGCAGGTGAAGCGCGCGGTCGCCTTGCTCTGGCTGACGCGCACGTGCGTGGTGTCCACGCCGTGGTCCTGCAACCAGGAGACGTAGTCGCCCGCGTCCTGGCCGACCGCACCCACCAGCAGCGGGCGGTGACCCAGCACGCCCATGCCGAAGGCGATGTTGGCGCCGGTGCCGCCGCGGCGGACCTGGAGGTCGCTGGCCAGGAAGGACAGCGAGATCTTGCTCAGCTGCTCGACGAGCAGGGAGTCCGCGAAACGGCCCTCGAACGTGAACAGGTGGTCGGTCGCGATGGACCCGGCGACGGCGATGCGCATCCGCCGAACACTACTGGCGAGTATCTCTTGGGTACCCGCCGGTAACTCCCTACCGTCGCAGGCATGACGACCTCCCACCCCGTACCTGCCGACGACGAGGCCGAGACGATCATCGACCTCGTGCACGACTGCCGTGAGATCTCGGGCGTCCTCGGGTCCTTCGTCCCGACCGTGGTCCGCATCCCCGAGGCCCGCACCGAGTGGACCCCCGTGGAGATCAGCAGCCTGGTGGCCGCCGGCCTCGACGGCTACGACGAGTACGGCAGCTAGACCGGGGTCCCCGCGGCGTCGTGAGCGCAGCGAGCGACGTCGTGGGGTGGCCTAGACCCTCTCCACGAGCAGGCTGGCCCCCTGGCCCACGCCGACGCACATGGTGGCCAGGCCCCGGGCGCCCTGCTCGCGCTCGAGCCGGCCGAGCAGCGTCACGACCAGGCGTGCACCGCTGGAACCCAGCGGGTGGCCGAGCGCGATGGCGCCGCCGTCGGCGTTGAGGGTGGCCTCGTCCAGGCCCAGCCGGCGGGCGCACGCGAGCACCTGCACCGCGAACGCCTCGTTGAGCTCGGTCGCGGCCAGGTCGCCGACCGACCAGCCGGCGCGGGCCAGCGCCTTCTCGGTGGCGGGCACCGGGCCGAGGCCCATGAGGTGCGGCTCCACCCCGGCCGCCGCACCGGTGACGACCCGGGCCCGCGGGGTGAGGCCGTGCCGGCGCACCGCCTCCTCGCTGGCCACCACGATCGCGCTCGCGCCGTCGGACAGCGGACTGCTGCTGCCGGCCGTGACGACCCCGTCCTTCGTGAACGCCGGCTTGAGCGAGGCCAGCTTGTCCATCGTCGTGGCGCGCGGCGTCTCGTCCGCGACCAGGTCGCCCTTGGCCGTCGGGACGGCGACCAGCTCGGCGTCGAACGCGCCGTTGGCGATCGCCTTGGCCGCGCGCTCCTGGCTCTGCAGGCCGAAGGCGTCGGACTGCTCGCGGGTGATCCCGTCGAGCCGCGCCACCCGCTCGGCCGTCTCGCCGAGGGTGATCGTGTGCTCGGGGTCGTGGGCGGGGTTGACGAAGCGCCAGCCCAGCGCGGTGTCGTGGACCTCGCCGGGCTTGGCCCACGGGGTGCCCGGCTTGGCCATGACCCAGGGCGCGCGGGTCATGGACTCGACGCCGCCGGCGACGACGACGTCGGCCTCACCGGTCTTGACCGCCTGCGCGGCGTTGGCGATGGCCGTCAGGCCGCTCGCGCACAGCCGGTTGACCGTGTAGGCGCTGGTCGCGATCGGGAGCCCGCCGAGCAGGACCGCCATGCGCGCGACGTTGCGGTTGTCCTCGCCGGCCTGGTTGGCGGCGCCGAGCACCACCTCGTCGACGGCCTCGGGATCCACGCCCGCCCGCCGTACCGCCTCGCGGACCACGAGCGCGGCCAGGTCGTCGGGCCGGATGCCGGCCAGCGCCCCGCCGTAGCGACCCACCGGGGTCCGGACACCGCCTACGAGGTACGCCTCAGCCATGCGGACCACCGTACGACGCCCGCCCCGCGCCACCCCCTCCGCTGACCCCTCCGCTCACCCCTCCGCTGATCATCCGCAGCATCAGTGCGCATGGACGGGCCCTGACGGGCCGTATGCGCACCGATGCTGCGGATGATCTGCAGGGGCAGGGGCGGGGGCTGGGCGCGTACGACGACGACGGCGCCGGTCCCCTGTCAGG
>JBKJQM010000293.1:0-32945 GCA_046594005.1 Mycobacteriales bacterium | reverse complement strand
AAGAACCTCGTCGACATCATCCTGTCCAACAACGGCTACACCGTGGTCAACCTCGGCATCAAGCAGCCGGTCAACGCCATCCTGGAGGCGGCCGAGGAGCACGGCGCCGACGTCATCGGCATGTCCGGGCTGCTCGTCAAGTCGACGGTGATCATGAAGGAGAACCTGCTGGAGATGAACTCCCGCGGGATGGCGTCGAACTACCCGGTCATCCTGGGCGGGGCGGCGCTCACCAGGGCGTACGTCGAGCAGGACCTCGACGAGGTGTTCGACGGACGGGTGACCTACGCGCGCGACGCCTTCGAGGGCCTGCGCCTGATGGACCAGCTGATGGGCGAGAAGCGCGGCCTCGTGACCCCCGAGGCCTCGGCGGAGCAGCAGGCCAAGGACGACGAGCGCAAGGCGCGTCATGCGCGCTCCCGGGCGATCGCGGAGTCGCGCGCGGCCCGGGAGGCCGACGAGGCCTCCGACGAGCCGGCCGGCCGTTCGGACGTGGCGACCGACAACCGCATCCCCGAACCGCCCTTCTGGGGCTCGCGGATCACCAAGGGCATCGCGCTGGCCGACTACGCCTCGTGGATCGACGAGCGGGCGCTGTTCCTCGGCCAGTGGGGGCTTCGCGGCTCGCGCGCCGGCGCCGGCCCCTCCTACGAGGAGCTCGTCGAGACCGAGGGCCGGCCGCGGCTGCGCGCCCTGCTGTCGCAGGTGCAGACCGAGGGCATCATGCAGGCCGCCGTCGTGCACGGGTACTTCCCGGCGGTCTCCAAGGGCGACGACCTGATCGTGCTGGACTCCTCCACCGGCGACGAGCGGGCACGCTTCACCTTCCCGCGCCAGCGCCGCGACCGGCGGCTGTGCCTGGCCGACTTCTGGCGGCCGCAGGAGTCCGGCGAGGTCGACGTCGTCGCCTTCCAGGTCGTGACCATGGGCCGCCGGGTGAGCGAGGTCGCCGGCGACCTGTTCGCCAAGGACTCCTACCGCGAGTACCTCGAGCTGCACGGCCTGTCCGTGCAGCTGACCGAGGCGCTGGCGGAGTTCTGGCACGCGCGGGTGCGGGCCGAGCTGGGCTTCGGCGACGAGGACGCGCGCGACCTGTCCGGGATCCTCAAGCTGGAGCACCGCGGCGCCCGTTACGCCTGGGGCTACCCCGCCTGCCCCGACGTCGAGGACCAGACCAAGGTCGCCGAGCTGCTGGAGTGGGACCGGATCGGCGTCGAGCTGAGCGAGGAGTTCCAGCTCACGCCCGAGCAGTCGACGTCGGCGATCATCGCCCATCACCCCGAGGCCAAGTACTTCGCGGCCCGGTAGTGGGGACGACCACCGACCCCCGCACCCTGCTCGGCCTGCTGCTCCTCGGCGCCCTGTGCACCGCGGTGCGCCGCTAGTGGACGCGGTCCTGTGGGACATGGACGGCCTGCTGGTGGACAGCGAGCCGCTGTGGACCGTGGCCGAGGTCGAGCTCGCGCGCTCGCTCGGCGGCGAGTGGGACGACGAGGTCAAGGCGCGCGTCGTCGGGACCCGGCTCGACGTCGCCGTGCCCGGGATCCTGACGTACTTCGGGGTCGAGGCCACCGCGGCGCGCGTTGCCGAGACGTCGGCCTGGCTGCTGCTCCGGATGCGCGAGCTGTTCGCCGGCGACCTGCCGTTGATGCCGGGCGTCGCGGACCTGCTGTCGGAGCTGGACGGCCAGGGGGTGCCGATGGCGCTGGTGTCCTCGTCGTACCGCGTGCTCGTCGACGCGGTGCTGGCCCACGGGATCGGTCCGTTCGCGTTCACGCTCGCCGGTGACGAGGTGACCCGCGGCAAGCCGGACCCCGAGCCCTACCTCACGGCGGCAGCCCGGCTCGGCGTGGTCCCCTCCCGGTGCGTGGTGCTGGAGGACTCCCCGTCCGGCGTCGCAAGTGGCGAGGCGGCCGGCTGCGCGGTCGTCGCGGTCCCGAGCATTGCTGGCGTGGTGCTCGAGCCGCGTCCACGCCGGGTGGTGGTCGGGTCCCTCGTGGGGCTGGACGTCGATTCGCTGCGGGCACTGGTGCAGCCGTCATGCCCCTGACCATCAGCCGGTGTCCACGCCCGGCAGCCGCCTCCGCCGACCTCGTCCGTGTGCCGGCGCGGCCCCGGAAAGCCCTGGCAGGGACGAGGCTGCCGCCGCGTCGGCAGGACGTCAGCCGCCCGTGCGGCGCAGCACCGATCCGGCTGTCCGCAGCACGATCTTGACGTCGCCCCAGAGAGACCAGTTCTCCACGTAGGCGTTGTCGAAGACCGCGCGCTCCTCGATGGAGGTGTTGCCGCGCAAGCCGTGGACCTGGGCCCAGCCCGTCAGGCCCGCTGGAACGCGGTGCCGGGCGGTGTAGCGCGGGACGTGGCTGGAGAACTGGCTGACGAAGTGGCGCCGCTCAGGACGCGGCCCCACCACGCTCATGCGGCCCGTCAGGATGTTCCAGAGCTGGGGCAGCTCGTCGAGCGAGGTCGTGCGCATGAGGCGCCCGACCGGCCCGATGCGTGGATCGCCGGACACGGTCCAGCGCACCGCGGCCTCATCGTCGTCCAGGGGACGCAGGGTGCGGAACTTGAGGATCTGGAACGGTCGCTCGTCCAACCCGACCCGCTCCTGACGGAACAGCACGCCCGGCCCGCTCTCGAGACGGACCAGCAGGGCGCACGCAGCGAGCACCGGCGCGAGCAGCAGCAGGCCCGTCGCAGCCATGACGATGTCGAAGACGCGCTTCAGCCGCCAGGAGAAGGAGCGGAAGGGGGCGCGGCGCATGTGCATGAGCGGGAGGCCCCAGACCTCGTCCATGGACCGGGTCCGGCGGTGGAGCTCGAAGAGCCGCGGTACGAAGGAGAGCTCGCAGTCGAGCCGGTCGCACGTGCGCAGCACGTCGACCAGCCCCGCCTCGCGGACGGCGCTGAACGCGACGATGACCCTCGTGATGCGGTACTCGCGGATGACGTCCGCCAGCTTCGAGTAGCCGCCCAGCACCGGGGCGGGGAGCTCGTCTGCGGTGCCCACGCGGGGGTGTGAGTCGAGGAAACCGATCGGGACCAGGCCGTACTCGAGGTGCTCCTGCAGGTTCCGCACGAGCCGCTGGCCGACGTGGCCGGCACCGATGACGAGAGCGCGCTCGCAGAACAGCCCGGCGCGACGGCAGCGACGCAGCCCCCAGTACGTCATCGTGCGCTCCAGCAGCAAGGCGCTGACCAGGACCGTGACGAGGAAGCCGGCGTCCCTTGCTCCCTGCGGCGTGATGGCCTGCCCCTGCATCAGCGCTACGGCAAGCACCCCAGCAGTGGCGAGCAGCGCACCCCCGACGAGGAACGGCGCATCGTCGAGGGCGGAGAAGGACAGCCGGCGCCGGTACAGCCCCGTCGCGCGGAAGCTGAGCACGAGTCCCAGGGACATCGCGACGACGCGGAGCGGCTGACCGGTCCCGACGACGACCATCGTCCCCACGGTGGTGGCCGTGGAGATGTCCAGCCCTGCGAGCACCAGGCCGGAGCCGAACCTCGCGAACCAAGGTGCTCGGTCAGCTCGCTCGGTGACGACGTCCGTGTCGACATCGAGGACCGGCGACTCCGGGCTTGCGGAGGACGGCGCGACGGGCCTGTTCGAGTTGCTCGCCGGACGCAGGCAGTCAAGGTCCAACCCACGGTCGAGGTCGAGCACCCGGTGGCGCGCGGGGCCCCCGGCGCGCTGCCCGGGTTCGGCCTCGGTGGCAGCCGAGGTCGCACTGAGCCAGCCGCCGACGTCAGCGCCGTCGCCGGCGACGCGCAACCGCCCCGATCCGAACACGTCCCCCCCAGGGCTCACAAGCCGGGCAAATGCAGACGTTACGCTCTGTTGCCCATTCATGACAGGCCACGTGGGCCACAGAACTGTGACCCCTGGGACGGATGCTCCTGACTCGCCCTGGTATGGCACCTGTCGTCGCGGATGCCGGCCGCTGGTGAGCTCCTCTGAGCACACGATCCCGAGGGGCTGCCGGTGGCGCTGGTGTGGGTCGTCTTACGCGTGCTGGTCGACGCGGGCCGCGCCCAGGGGTCGGGCCGTTCGCGCTGACGCTGGCCGGCGACGACGTGCTGATCGGCAAGCCCGACCGCCCTACTCGACCGTCGCGGGCCGGCTCGGCGTCGACCCGTCCGGGTCCAGCGTGATGGCGGACCCGCCGTCGGGCGTCGCGTCCGCTGAAGTCGCCGGCTGCGCACGGGTGGCTGCGCCGAGGGTCCCCGGTGTCTCGTTCCTGCCCGTCACCCGCCGGCCTCTCGACCAGTCGCCAGCTGAAGAGCGCGATGGGAACGACCGTGCACGCCGTCAGGAGCAGCGCCAGTCCGAACCCCAGCCGACCGGCGGAGGTCCAGCCGTGCCGCCGCCGGGACCAGATCAGCGGCTCGTGCCACAGGAACACCGCGTAGGAGACCAGGCCGGACCACTGCAGAAGGCGCGACGCGAGCAGGCTCAGCACAGGCACGCGCGTACCGCGAGTTGCAAGACCTGCCGGTGCCGCTGGCGGAGTTCTGGCATGCCCGGGTGCGCGCCGAGCTCGGCTGCGCCGACGAGGAAGCGCGACCTCTCGGGGATCTCGACGTTCGAGCACCGCGGCGCCCGCTACGTGTGGGGCCACCGGCCTGCCCGGACGTCGAGGACCCGACCAAGGTCGCGGCCGTGCTGGAGTGCGAGGGGATCGGCGTCGAGGTGAGGGAGGGCTTCCAGCTGACTCCCGAGCAGCCGACGTCGGCGATCGTTGCCCATCACCCCGAGGCCAATTACTTCGCGGCCCGGTAGTGGTCAGCGGCAGGCGCCCCCTGGCGTATTGAGGTCGTAGACGACCAGGTCTTCCCAGACGGTGCGACGGATGCCGAGCCCCTGGATGGAGCGGTCCTGCCACGCCTGCCAGGGCGTGCCTGCCAGGTGCGCACGATGGAGGGCCACCGTGCACAGTCCGAAGGCGCGCACTCGCGCGACCGACTCGCGGTCCGGGAAGGTCGCTGCGCCCTCCACCAGGTCCAGGAACCGCTGAGGCACCAGGCTGGACCGCCCGTTCGCCATGTCCTCGAAACCGTCCGTGGACCACAGCAGGTAGCGACGGTTGTCCTCCGGCTCGGCCGGCAGGTGCAGCGCCGGCCCCTTGACGTCCGCAAAGCTCACAGGAGGGGCCTCCACGATCGGGGTGCGGAAAGAACCGGGGTCCTCGTCCTGCGTCCGCAGTGAAGAGCCCTCGAACAGCACGAGCCCGACCAGGCCGGCGGCAGCCCAGGGAGCGAGGCGGGGCCAACGTGCGGCGACGGCACCGGCCCACCGCTGGGCACCGCAGCCGGCCAGCACCGACAGTCCCAGCGTCGTCAGCGTCGTGATGCGACCAGGCACCCGCACCGCCTGGAACCCTGGCGCCAGTTCGTACAGCAGCCGGTAGGGGCTGAAGCTGCGCGCACCCTCAGCCGCGGTTCCCAGGGCGAAGGCGGCGCACGCTGTCACTGCGACAGCGAGGAACACTCGGAGGCGACGATCGAGCGGCGCTCTGCGCCACAGCAGGCCAGACAGTCCGAGTAGCACGACCGTCAGCCCAGGGAACAGCGTCTGCTCGGACGCGAAGGTGAGGTGCTGTCGTGCCCCTGAGGTCAGCGGCCCCCAGAGCGTCGACTCCTCCGCCGCCGACAGGTAGGACCACACCAACGGCCCGGAGAAGCGTGCTGTGTCCGCGAGTGTGCGTCGCGCCTCGGGAAACTCCTCGACGACTGCTAAGTACGGCTGGGCGACCAGGAACGCCGTCCCCGCGAGGAGCGAGAGGCCGGCGACATGGCCCGTGAGAGTGCTCCGGGTCAGCGCCGGACGTCCGTCACGCAGCCACTCGACAAGCAGCCACAGCCAGATGCCGCCGATGAGGTAGACGAGCAGCAGGCCGAGGGAGAAGCCGAGCGTCAGCTGCCAGGCGGTGACAGCCCAGCCGGCGAAGACCGTCCGCGGGTCACCGCGACCGTGCCCGCGCAGGAGCAGCAGCAGCGCCAGCGGGATGCCGCCGCTGCTCAGGACGTGCAGGTGGTTGAACTGCTCCAGCCGGTACGGCGAGAACCCGAAGGCGACGCCGGCCACCGCGGCACCACTCCGGCCCAGCCCGAGCTGCCGTGCCAGCAGGAACGTGGCGGCGAACGCCAGCGCAGGGGCGAGGAGGAAGAGCACGTCGTAGCGCAGCACCGCATCGCCGGGGCCGCTGCCCAGCAGTCCCGCCGGGGCGTAGCCGAGCAGCGAGTCCGAGTACGCCAGTGTGTTGCGGCCGGGGAAGAACTGGTTCGACTGGAACAGGTCGAGCGGCTGCGACCGCAGTGCATGGCCCCCCCAGGCCAGCTGCCACGCCTGGGGCAGCGGGTCGCCGACGTCCTTCGGTACCGCGGACCCGAGCTCGCGCAGCAAGGGCCAGAACAGCAAGGGGGGAAGGACCAGGCCCCCGGCGGCGGCGAGCAGCACGTCGCGTCGGGACAACGCGGCGGCGGGCACGCGGCATCATGGCGCCGAGCAGCAGGCGCGTCCACGTCATCGCGTGGCCGGCGGGACGGCAGGAGGCGGACGTCCGGCCGGCGGCCGATGAGCTCCCGCACCTCGCGGTGCACCGCTGCCGGGGACCCCTCGTCGACGTGCACGTAGCAGCGGCTGACGTCTGACGCCAGCGCCTGGACCAGGCGTGCGACGTGCCGGGGCACGCGGTGGGCCAGGACGACCAGGGGGATCTCGGTCACGCGGGACCGTCACACGGGTGACCGCAGACCGACGACGACGGAGGTCGCGGCGGCCGTCGACCGCTCCTGCGGCGCTCCGCTGCCGCGGCTAGTCTCCGGCAATGGCGACGACGGGGCCGTGGCTCGAGAACGGCCCCCGCACCAGCGTTCGGGCGTCGTTGCCGGAGCTGTGGGCAGGCCGTGAGCTGGTGCTGTTCTTCGCCTCCCGCGACCTGCGGGTGCGCTACAAGCAGGCCGTGCTCGGCGTGCTGTGGGTGGTGGCGCAGCCGGTCATCACGGTGCTCGCGTTCACCCTGGTCTTCGACCGGCTGGCGGACATCGACACCGGTGGAACGCCCTATCCCGTCTTCGCGCTGGCCGGTCTGCTCGGCTGGAACTACCTGTCGCAGTGCATCGGCAAGGGCAGCGAGGTGCTGGTCGGCAACAGCTCCCTGATCACCAAGGTCTACTTCCCGCGCCTCATCGCGCCGCTGGCCTCGCTGCTGCCGCCCATGATCGACCTCGGCGTCGGCCTGCTGCTGCTGCTGCTGCTCTGCCTCTTGTACGGCGTGGCCCCGTCAGCGGCCCTCCTGCTGCTGCCCGTGTGGCTCGCCCTGCTCGCCCTCACTGCACTAGGCGTGACCTGCGCGCTCGCGGCGCTCAACGTGCGGTTCCGGGACGTGCGCCACCTCGTCTCACCGGTCCTGCAGGCTTTCCTGTTCCTGAGCCCGGTGGCCTACTCCGCGCAGTCGCTCGACGGCGCGTCCCGCTACCTCTACGCGCTCAACCCGGCGGTGGGCGTCCTGGAGCTAGGGAGGTTCGTCCTGGTCTCCGGCCCGGCACCGGACGCCACGCTGGCCGTGTCCACGGCCATGGCCGTAGTGCTCGCCGTGGCGGGAGTCGTGTACTTCCTGCGGGCTTCCCGGTCCTTCGCCGACGTGATCTGAGTGAGCGACCGCATCCAGGTCGAGCACCTGAGCAAGCGCTACCGGCTCGGCGAGCGCGGCAACCTGCGGGAGACCGTGCTCCAGCTCGGCCGGCGGCACCGCCCGCAGGACCGGGACCTCTGGTCGCTGCGGGACGTGAGCTTCGCGGTCGCGGACGGCCAGGCCCTGGGCCTCATCGGTCGCAACGGCGCGGGCAAGAGCACCATCCTCAAGGTGCTGATGCGCATCACCACGCCGACCGAGGGCGTGAGCCGGACCCGCGGCCGGGTCGCGGCTCTGCTCGAGGTCGGCACCGGCTTCCACCCCGAGCTCACCGGCCGGGAGAACGTCTTCCTGAACGCGGCGATCCTCGGGATGACCCGGCGGGAGACGGCCGCCCGTTTCGACGAGATCGTCGACTTCGCCGGCACCGAGCGCTTCCTCGACACGCCCGTGAAGCGCTTCTCGAGCGGGATGTACCTGCGCCTCGCCTTCGCGGTGGCGGCGCACCTCGACCCCGACATCCTCATCGTCGACGAGGTGCTCGCGGTCGGCGACGCCGAGTTCCAGCGCAAGTGCCTGGGCCGGATGTCGCTGGCCGAGGCCGAGGGGCGCACGGTGGTCTTCGTCAGCCACGACCTGAGCAGCCTCAGCAAGCTCTGCGCGCGCACCGTCTGGCTCGAGCGCGGGCAGGTCGTCGACGACGGCCCGACCCACCAGGTCGTCCGCGACTACCTGACGTCGGGCTACGAGCTCATCGGCGGCGGGACCTCCTTCATGGGCGGCTCCGAGGCCGGCCGCCTGACCGCTGTGAACGTGCGGGCCACGAAGGGCGGGGACGGGCCGCTGCTCCGGGAGGACCCACTGACGGTGGTCGTGGAGTTCGAGATGCTCGAGCCGCGCGTAGGCCTGGACCTCTCCATCTTCATCACGAACGACCACGGCGTGCGCGTCGTGGACGAGACCATGAGCCACAACCACGAGGCGGCCTTCGGGGTCGGGCGGTACCGCGCCGAGATCTCCCTGCCGCCGGTGCTCGCGCACGGCGAGTACACCCTCGGTGTCTGGCTCGGGGACAAGGAGGACAACGTGCACTACGAGGAGACCGCCGCCAGCTTCACCCTGCACGGCGACCCCGCACGAGTCCGCGACCGGACCGTCGTCCTCGACGTGCCCTTCCGGGTCACGCAGCTCGGCTGAGCGGGCCGATCAGCCCGGAACAGCAGCTCGAAGCGCGAGCAGCGGTCGTCCCGGCGGGCCGGGAGAGACCTGCCAGTACAGGTGCAGGCAGTCGGTGTCGAACACCTCGCGGGCCGTCCGCTCGACGTCGTCGTAGGGAGGGGACGCGACGAGCAGCAGGACTCCGCCGGGGGCGAGCACGCGGCGCAGGTGGCGCAGGTCGTGGGGCCCGCAGTTGCCGCCTCCCACGTCGGCCACGAGCACGACGCAGTCGTAGGCGCCGGTGCGGAGCGACGCCAGCGGGTGGTGCGGGCCAGGCCGGCCTGGCCCCGGTGGGACACGACGGTGCTCGCCGGCGGCCGCCCGGACCTCGACGGGCACGTCCTCCAGTGCACCCAGCAGCAGGACCCGACCGCGCAGGTCGGCGCCGTGCCGCTGGAAGACCAGTCTCAGCCGTTCCTGCCGGGCCCGGCGGGCGGGTCGGTCGAGCCGCTGCAAGCCGCCGTGGCGGAGCGCGTCCGCTGTCCTCACGGCGGTCCGGCCGCGAGCCGCAGCCGCACGCGCCCCACGGCCGAGTCGCCGCGCCAGCCGAGCCGGCCGGGCGGCCGGCTGGGGCGGAACGAGTCCCGCCGCCGGCGGCTGCGAGCGCTCGCGGAGCTCCTGCCGGTTGCGCGCCAGCTGCCCGCGCACGTCCGGGTTGACGAGCTGCGGCTGCCGGGCCAGCCAGTCGAGGAAGGCCTGCCGCCCCCGGTCGAAGCGGGTCGCGGGATCGGGGAGCAGCTGCTGCGCGCTGATCGACCGGCTGTGCTGCCGGTACCACGCCGTGGTGGCACCGCTGATCACGACGCCGGCCCGTAGCTGCAGGCCGGAGTGCAGCACCTGGTCCTCGTACATCCCCGGGAAGTCGTCGATGACCGCTGCCCAGTCCCCGAGGAGCGAGGCCCGGAACAGCACGCTGCACGGCGGGGCGGCGTAGCCGCCGTTGCGCAGGACGGCGCCGACCACCCGCTCACCCGGCACGACGACGCCGGGCGCGAAGGCAGGCGGGAACAGCAGGTCCCGCCGATCCGGGTCGGCCCAGCTCCACCAGTGCCAGGCGCGGCCCTGGACCACGCCGGCTCCTGGCGAACGAAGCAGGAGCCGTACCTGGTCCTCCAGGTGGCACACCTCCCAGACGTCGTCGGCATCGAGGTTGGCGAGCAGCTCGCCGCGCGCCGCGGCGAACCCGATCCGGCGGCTGGCCCCGATCCCGCGGTTGGCGCGGCCCGGGTGCGACACCACCCGGACCCGGTCGGGGTGGCGTGCGCGTACGGCCTCGGCCACTGCGTCGCTGCCGTCGGTCCCGCCGTCGTCGACGAGGACGAGTTCGGTCGACGCCCAGGTCTGGTCGAGCGCGCTCTGAGCGGCTTCCTCGAGGAACTCGGCCGTGTCCTTGAACGGCATGACGACCGACACCAGCGGCACGCCGTCAGCAGCGGTCACGGCAGCCGGCCCCCGTCGCTGCCGGCGCGGGAGACGAGCATGCGCCGCATTCCACCACGGGCTGCCGGCCGCTCGTAGCATGGGCGCGTGGACCGCAGGCGGGGCGCGGGATGGCCGTGATGCGCGACCCGCTGCTGCTCTCGGCGCCGGCACCGCCGCCCGGCACCAGGCCCGGCCCGCTACCCAGGCTGTCGGTCCTGGTGCCGGTGTACGAGGGCGCCCACACGGTCGGTGAGGCGCTGGAGTCGCTTCTCACTCAGTCGCCGCCTCCTGACGAGGTCGTCGTCAGCGACGACGGCTCCACGGACAACATCGACCGTGCACTCGCACCCTTCGCACGCCACATCCGCCTGGTCCGAGGACCGAACGCCGGGCTGGCAACGGCGCGCAACCGGGCCGCCGCCGCGGCGCAGGGGGACCTGCTCGCGCTCCTGGACGCCGACGACGTGTGGCTCCCCGGCCGCGCGGCGGCGCTGACGGCCGCGGCCGCCGCACGACCGGACCTCGCCGTGCTCACGACGGACGCCGTCGTGGTCCGCGACGGTCGCCCCGACGAGCGGACCTACTACGACGTCCGCGAGTTCTGCACGCAGGACCAGGAGCTGGGCATCCTGCGGAGCAACTTCATCCTCGGAGCAGGGGCCGTCAGGGCCGACGCCTTCCGCCGTGCCGGCGGCTACCGCGACGGTGCTCGGTCCGCGGAGGACTGGGACCTGTGGCTCCGCCTCCTGCTGTCCGGACACCGCGCAGGGCTCGTCCGTGAGCCCCTGTACGAGTACCGCCGCCGCACGCGGAGCCTGACGGGCGACAAGCTGGCGCTCTCCCTGGGCGTGCTCGCGGTGCTGCAGCACAGCCGACCGCTCGCGCGGGACAGGCGCCAGCGTCGGCAGCTCCAGCGCACCGAGCAGGAGTGGCGCGAGCGCCTCGCGCGCGCGGCCCGGAGCGCGCAGGATCCTCGTGCCACCCGTCTCGCGCTGCGGGCCGCGAGCGGGCGGCGCGCCTCGACCAGGGCCCGTGCGACCCTCTTCCTGGCTGCCGTCCCGCGCCGCGCGCTCCGGGACGGCACACGGTGACCTTCCGCGCGAGGGCGCTCGTGCGCGAGCTCGCCGGCAGCTGGCTGGGAGAGCGCGCCGTGCCGGTGGGGGACGTGGCGGCCAACCGCCGCCTGCTGCGGCGCGCCCTGTCCACCCTCGACCTGGGGAGCGTCCTGGTGGTGGGTGCCGGGCTCGCCGCCCGGCAGGCGCTCCCGTCGGTGGAGGTCGACGTCGCCGGGACGAGCCCGCACATGCACGAGGTGACCGTCTGCTCGAGGGTCGATGGCAGCGCATCGCTGCCGGCTGCACGGTGGGACACGGTGGTCGTGCTCGATCCGGGAGCCGACCTCCGGGGCAGGCTGCGCGCGGTGCTGCCGGCGAGCCGGGCGGCGGGCCTCCTGGTGCTGCTGGACCGGGCCGCATGGTCCGAGGACGGCCCGGAGCTCCGGGCGCTCCGGGAGCAGACCCGCGTCGTCGCCGTGCACGGTGGGGGTCGCCGCCGGTTGTGGATCGCCGAGGTGCCGGGGTGAGCGGGGTCGTCCTCATGTACCACCGCATCGCAGCGGTGCGGAACGACCCCTACGGCCTGGCCGTGCACCCGGAGCGCTTCGCTGAGCACGCCGAGCACCTCGGCAGGCTCGGCTGCGTCGTGCCCCTGGAGGAGGTGATGGGCACGGGTCGCACCCCGACGGTCGCCATCACCTTCGACGACGGCTACGCGGACAACGCGACGACGGCAGCGCCGGTGCTCGAGCAGGCCGGGCTGCCCGCGACGTACTTCATCACCACGGGGCGGCTGGGTGGCCGGGCGTTCTGGTGGGACGAGCTGGCCACTGCCCTCCTGGCGGACCGGCCGATGTCTGAGGGCATCGACGTCCGCGTGGCCGGCCGTCCCCTGTGGCTGGCGCTGAACGACAGCCGTGCCCGGGAGACCTCGCTGCGCTTCCTGCACCGGCGTCTGCGACCGCTGCCCCCGGACGAGGTGGTAGCCGTGGTCGAGGAGGTCGCGCAGCGGCTCGACGCGCCCGCCCCGCCCGTTGACGAGCGCTCGATGACGGACGAGCAGGTCAGCGGGCTCGCCCGCCTGCAGCACGCGCAGATCGGCGCGCACACCCGCACCCACCTCCAGCTGGCCGGCCAGTCCGAGGCGCTGCAGCGGTCCGAGATCCTCGGCTCGGTGCAGGACCTCTCGCAGCTCCTCGGCCGGCCCGTCACCACCTTCGCCTACCCCTTCGGGACCGCTCGCGCGGTCGGCGACCTGGCTCCTCGTCTGTCGCAGGAGGCGGGGTGCGCGGTGGCCTGCACCACCGAGCGGCGCGCCGTGAGCGGCCGCGTCGACGCGCACCGGTTGCCGCGGCTCAACGTGAGGGACTGGTCGGGCGCCGAGCTCGCGGCCCGGCTCGCGGAGCTGCTGCCGGCCTCCTCTCGGGGTCGGTGGAGGCTCCGGAGCCGGCGCGGGGCGGACGCGTGAGGACCCTCGCACGCAGGGCGGTGCAGCACGTGGCCGGCGCCGAGCGGCTCGTGCTCATGGGCCGCTTCGGGTCCCTCGGTCGCGTGCGCGCGCTCACGCGGTGGGGTTCCCAACGCGGGACCCCTGTCGACCGGTGGTACATCGAGCGCTACCTGCAGGCCCACCGGTCCTGCGTGCGCGGCCGAGTGCTCGAGGTGAAGGACGACCGCTACGCCTCGCGGCTGGGCGCGGACGCGGTCGAGATCGTCGACAACGACCCCTCGAACGCGAGAGCGACCATCGTCGGGGACCTCTGCAACCCCCTCACGCTGCCGCCCATGTCGTACGACGCCGCCGTGGTCACCCAGACCCTGCAGTTCCTCTCGGACCCGGCTACCGCCGTAGCGAACCTCGTGCGCGGCCTGCGCCCGGGTGGCGCGCTCCTGCTGACGGTCCCCTGCTTGAGCCGGGTGGACGGCACGCACGACCTCTGGAGGTGGACGCCGGCCGGCATGCGGCAGCTGCTCTCGACGGTCGTCCCGGAGGGGTCGGTGACGGAGGTCAGCGGACTGGGGAACGGGCTGGCCGGCCGGGCCTTCCTGTTCGGGCTCGCGGCCGAGGACCTGCGGGACGGCACGCTCGCCCAGCAGGACGACGAACGGCCCCTCGTCGTCGGCGCGTGCGTACGGCGACCGGGATGACCCGATGCTGACGACGGCCGCGCGTCGGCCGCGCTACGTCTTCGTCGTGTGGTCCGAAGCCCGGGCACAGGAGCGCAGGATCCTCGAGGACCTGGCGACGCGCTTCCGCGTCCTCGACGTCGTCGAGGTGACCTGGACGCCCGACGAGCGCTTCGCGCGGAGCCTGACCAGGATGTACGGCGACGCGCTTCCACCGGGGTCGGACAAGGAGCTGCACTGCGGGACCGGGCCGTTCCTCGCGGTGGTCGTCGAGGACACCAGGCCGCGGTTCGGCCTGCGGCGCACGGGCCGGGGCCGGCGGGTGCTGAACACCAACGTCTACGACGCGCGCCTGCGGTACCGGCGCTGGACCGGCGGTGGCTACCGCGTGCACGCGAGCGACTCGATGCTGGAGACGGAGCGGAACCTGGTGCTCATCTTCGGGCGTGGCGCCTACGACTTCGAGGCAGCTCACTCGCCGGCCCGTGCACCGCGCGAGCACGTCGGGGACCCCGAGGGCACCGAGGGCTGGTCGTCGCAGGCGCAGCTGCAGCGCGCCCTGGCCGCCTACGGCACGCAGCCCCTGCGTGAGCAGCGCCTGGTCGAGCCGCTGGAGTTCGTGTCCTCCAACGTGTGGTGGGCCGAGCACATCGCTGGCGGCCGTGAGGTCGGCCCCGGTCTGCGCGAGGTCCTGGTGGACGGTCGTCCCGTGCGGCTGCGGCTGCGGCAGCGGCCGTCCCTGGCCGTCCGCGCGGCGACCGCTCTCCCGACCGGCCTGCTTCGGCGCTGAGCGGCAGGTGCCATCCTCACCGCGTGGTCAGTCGGGCGAAGGAGCTGGCAGGGCGAGCCGTCGACCTGGTCCTGATCCGTCAGGGGTACACAGGCCCGGACCTCGTGGTCGCGCGCAGTCCGGTGCGCGACTGGGTGCGGGTTCGTCGCCAGACCCGCGGTCGCCGCGGCTCGGTCGCCGGCGTGGGCGTCCTCGTGCCGCGCGTCGGCCGCGCCGAGCTGGTCCCGGTGGAGGTGCCGCTGGCCGGCCCTGGCGAGGTGACCGTCGAGCTCGTGGTGTCGTCGATCAGCCCCGGCACCGAGCGTGCGCAGTGGCTCCGGCTCCCGCACGCCCAGCCGGAGCTGCCCTACCGGCCCGGCTACTCGGGAGCGGGCCACGTCCTCGCCGTCGGACCCGACGTCCAGGGGCTGTCGGTCGGAGACCTCGTGGCGGTGCCGCGCGCGCCGCACGCGTCCGTGGCGACCGTGCCGGCGGCCTGGGCGGTGCGCGTGCCGGACGGCGTCCCCGTCGAGCAGGCGGCACTGGTCTACCTGGCCATCATCAGCGGGTACGGGGTGCGCCGGGCGCAGCTCGTGCCGGGCGAGCCGCTGTGCGTGCTCGGCAGCGGGCCCATCGGTGCGCTCGCGCTGCGACTCGCCCGTCAGGCGGGGGCGGGCCCCCTGACGGTCGTCGCCCGCACCGGGCGCCACGCCGACACCGTGGCCCGGTCAGGAGCGGGGTTCCGCCTCGTGGAGGCCGGGCTGACGGATCTCGCAGCCGCCGTGGTCATCGAGGCGACCGGCGACCCCGCAGCCGTCGGCGGTGCGGTGGCCGCGGCGCGGGACGGCGGCACCGTGGTGCTGCTCGGGTCCTCCCGGGGTGTCTCGCGATCCGTCCCTGTGGCCGAGCTGCAGGAGCGTCGGGTCCGGCTCGTGGGCGCCCACGTGAGTGCGCTGGCGACGGAGGCCAAGAGGGTGCCGGACGATCCCTTCCGGGCTCTGGCCCTGGACTTCCTGGACGGCGTCGCCGCCGGCACGCTGCCGGCCGCGGATCTGGCCGGCGAGGCCGTGGACCCCCGGGAGATCGGGCTGGTCTACCGGCGGCTCGCCGAGGGCGGTCTGCGCTCGGCGCACCTCGACTGGCGACTGCTGTCCTCCGGCCAGCGGTCGCAGCTGCGGTCGCCGGCCCAGCGACCGGTGCTGCCCGCTCTGGTCGGCACGGTCCCTGCACCCTCGCCCTCGCGGCCGGTCCCGTCCCGTCGTCCGCTGCGCTTCGCGCTCGTCGGCTGTGGCGACATCGGTGCCGGCAACGCACGAGCGGTGTCGCGGGCGGCCAACACCGAGCTGGTCCTCGTCCACGACACCGAGCCCGCGCTGGCAGCGGCGGTGGCGGCGGAGTACGGCGGGCGGGTCGTGGCCACGCTCGAGCAGGCGCTCGACCCGGCGCGCGTGGACGCCGTCCTGCTCTCCGTCCCGCACGACCTGCACCTGCCCCTGGTCGAGCAGGCGGCGCTCGCCGGCCTCCACATCGTGGTGGAGAAGCCCCTGGCCGTCGACCTGGCCGCGGCCCTGGCTGCGGTCGAGGTCGCCGAGCGTGCCGGAGTGACGCTGTCGGTCTGCTTCCCCTACCGCTACGAGGCTGCGCCGGCGGCAGCCCGGGCGCTGGTGCGCTCCGGCGCGCTCGGCGCCTTCCAGGGGGCAGCCGTCGTCTTCCACGCCGACAAGCCACCGTCGTACTGGCAGGGCGGCTTCTCCGGCAGGGCTGCCTCCGACTGGCGTTCCAGCCGGGCCCGTGCCGGCGGGGGTGTCATGATCATGAACTTGGCGCACCACGTGGACCTGCTCCGCTTCGTCAGCGGGTGCGACGCCGTGGAGGTGAGCGCCGTCGCCCGCCAGGCCGCCGGACGGGACGTGGAGGACTCGGTCGCGGTGAGCGTGCGCTTCGAAGGAGGAGCGGTCGGCACGCTGCTCGGCTCGGCCAGCACGCGCGGTGCACCGGCATCGCGCCTGGAGCTGTGGGGAGAGATCGGCACCGTGCAGCTCGAACCGGAGCCGCGGCTGTACACCGAGCGCGCGCTGCCGGGCCTGCTCCCCGGCAGGTGGAACACGCTCCCGGCCGTGCCGGTGGACGAGCGCACCGCCTTCGTCGAGCGCTTCGCGGCGTGCGTCCTCGAGGGGCGCCAGCCTGACGTCACCGCCGCGGACGGGCTCGCCGTGCAGGCCGTCGTCGACGCGGTCTACCGGTCCATCCGCACGGGCGGACGGCAGCCGGTGCAGCTCGCGGGACCGCGGCCGTGAGCGCCCAGGACGTCCTCGCCGCGCTCCCCCCGGGCGCGGACCGGGTGGAGGTCGCAGGGACCGGCCTGCTGGCCGACGAGGTGCGTCGGCTGCTCGGCGCGCGGCTGCAGGTGCCCGACGCGGTGGTACGGCCGGTCGCGGTCGTGGTCGCCAGCAGCGGCACGGCCGCTGTGACGGCCGCCCTGGAACGCGTCGAAGACCTGGGGATGGTCGTCCTCACCGGGGCCGTCCCCCCCGCGGCACTCGCCCTGGACCTCTACGTGGACCTGCACGTACGGGGCCTGGTCGTCGTGGGTCTGCCACCGCCGCCGCCGGAGCGCTAGGTTCCGGGAGTGGCGAGCCCGTGGGTGCTGCTCCTGGGTGTCGTGCTCGTCCTGATCGCCAGTGCGGCCGGCGCAGCCCTCCTGCGACCCGAGGGTCCGCTGGACGCGTGCATCACCGCGGCGGTCGCCGCCGTCGTGCTGGTGACCGCGGCCGAAGGCCTGATCGGGCTGACGGGCCACCTGCGTGCCGACTGGCTGCTCGCCGCGCACGCGGTGGAGGCGGGAGCGGCGGTCCTGCTCCTGCGGCAGCGCGGAGGGCTGCGCGCACCCGTCTGGCGGCCACCCCGGCCCGCGCTCCGGCGCCGGCCTTGGCAGTGGCTGCTGCTCGTCCTGGCGGCGACGGCTCTGTCGTGGCAGCTGCTGGTCGCGCTGGTGCTCCCGCCGTACGCCTACGACGGACTGAGCTACCACCTCACGACCGTGGCCACCTGGGTGCAGGGGGAGAGCTTGGACATCTCGCCGCTGAGCCTGTGCTGTGCGTACTACCCGCTGAACCCCGAGCTGCTGTTCGCATGGCCAGTCCTCCTGCACGGCAGCGACGCCCTCGTCGGCACCGTCCAGGTGCTGGCGACGGTCCTGGCGGCGACCGCTGTCGCCGGTCTCGGCCGCAGTGCCGGCGTGGGACGCGCCGGCGCCGCCGCCGGCGCGAGCCTGTTCGTGCTGACGCCGGCCGTGCTTGCGCAGGCGCCCACGCCGTACGTCGACGTGATCTCCGCAGCGCTGGTGCTGTCGGGGCTGCACGGTCTGGTGCGCTTCGGGATCACCGGGCGCGCGTCGGGGCTCGCGGTCCCCGCCGCCTGCGCGGGTCTGCTCGCCGGCTCCAAGGGGACCGGGCTGCTGTGGGCAGTGGCCCTGGTGGCGACGGCCGGAGTGCTGTCCGGCCTGCACGTGCGGCGTGGTCGGCTCTCGCGCGCGCACGCCGGTCTCTGTCTCGCGGGCGTGCTCGGTGCAGTCGCCGTGCTCGGCTCCTGGTGGTACGTGCGCAACGCACTGGACACCGGCAACCCCCTGTACCCGTTCCAGATCCGCGCCGGTGGTCGCACCGTGTGGGAGGGGCCGGCGCGCCTCTCCGACACGCTCACGCGACCGGACGCCGGTGCGGACCAGCCGTGGCCGGTCGCCGTCCTCCGGTCCTGGGCGTCGGACCTCGCCCCCTGGCGCTACGGGTCGTACGACTACCAGCAGCGCTCCGGGGGTCTGGGTCCGCTCTGGGTCTGGCTCGGGCTGCCGCTGCTCCTGCCGTTCGTGGTCCTGCTGTGGCGACGTCGCAGCCCGGTGCTGGCGGCGGTAGTCCCCGTGCTGGCCGTCTTCCTGGTGCAGCCGTACCGCTGGTGGGCGCGCTTCACCCTGCCGCTCGCGGCACTGGGCGTCCTGGCGATCGTCGCGCTGCTCCAGTCCCTCCGTCCTGGCCGGCTGGCGCGGGGCGTGCAGTCGGTCACGACGGTCCTCGCTGTCGTCGGCGCCTCGCTCGTCCTCGTCGAGGTGGATCCGGCGTCTCGTTCAGCGCCCCTGCCGGCACGGCGTGTCCTGTCACTCGTCGGTGCGCCGGCGGTGGATCGCAGCCTCGGTCGCACCTTCCTGCCCGAGTACCGCTTCCTGGAGCAGGTCCCCGACGACGCCACGCTCGTCGTCGACCTGGAGGCGACACGCGTCCGCTTCGTGTACCCGCTGTTCGGCCGTCACCTCACCAGGACCGTGCTGCCTGCAGGCGCGGCGCCGGTCCGCAGCACGGACTGGGTGGTGACGGAGCACGGCCGGCAGCTCGACGCCGTTCTGGCAGCCAGCCGGCCCGGGCCCGCGTTCGACGTCGAGGGCGTCCGCGTCTGGGCGCCCCTTCCCTGACCGCTGCGGGCGGCAGTAGGGTCCGCGACGTGGCGGTCGACGTGTCGCTGATCATGCCCGTCTGGCGGCCGCACCCCCCATGGCTGCTCGAGGCCGTGGCGAGCGTGCTCGAGCAGCCCGACTGCGACCTCGAGCTCATCGTGGTGGACGACGGCAACGACGTCCCCGTCCCGGAGCTGCTCCGCGACGTGGTGGACGCGCGGCTCCGTCACGTGCAGGTCCCGCACGGCGGGGTGTCGGCCGCCCGCAACGCCGGGATGGCCGTGGCGAGCGGCGCCTTCCTGCGGTTCGTCGACGCAGACGACGTCGTCGAGCGGGGCAGCACGGCGCGCCTGCGCGCGCTCGCGTCGGCGACCACGATCGCGTACGAGGACACGGTGGTCTGCGACGAGCAGCTGCGACCGACCAAGCGCATCACGTCCGACCTGGCGGGGCACATCGCCGTGTCGTGCCTGCTCGGCGAGTTCGACAGCCGCCACGTCTCGATGCTCTTCCCGGCAGCCGTCGTGCACGCAGCCGGGCCCTGGGACACGCGCCTGCGGGTGCGCCAGGACTTCGACTTCGTCCTGCGGTGCCTGGAGCACGCCGCTGCCGTCCCCGGTGAGGGGACCGCCACCTTCTACCGACGTCACGACGCGTCGGCCACGCGCAGCCCGCGGGCCGTGGAGGACGCCCAGCACTCCACGAGGCTCGTCCTGGCCGGCTTCTTCGCCAGGCACCCGGAGCTGCGCGGGGGCCCGACGGAACGTCAGGCGTGGCGACGGGTCCATGCGGCCGAGGCGCGCACCGCGCTGCACCGCGACCAGCCGTGGACAGCCGTGCGCCGGGCGCTCCCGCTCATCCGCCTCGCGCCGCGCGAAGCCGCGGGCATCTGCATCAGGGCAGGTGGCAGGGCCGTGCGGCTCAGTGGTGCAGCCACTGCTCGAACCAGGGAGCGGTCGTCCGGCGGCCCGAGGCGCAGAGGCGGCTGACGGTCACAGCCTCGAGGCCGCGTTCGTGCAGCACCCCGAGCAGGCGGTCGAGCAGCTCGGGCTGTGTGGCGGGGGGCGGGGGAGGGGGGTCCGCCACCCGGGCCGAGCCGTCGTGCAGCAGCACCACCGCTCCCGGCCGGAGCCCCGCGCCCACGTGGGCGAGCTGGGCCTCCAGAGTGACGGGCTCCCAGTCGTGCGCGGACGTCGACCACATCAGCGGGCGCATGGCCGCCGCGCGGCTGGCCAGGACCGTCTCCGGCTCCTGTGTGCCGTACGGAGGCCGGAACCAGCGCACGCGGACGCCCAGCAGCCGCTCCACGTCCCGGCGGCCGCGGCGCAGGCTGCGGAACTGCTGGCGCAGCGAGCCGCCGCGCATGTCCACGTGATGGTCGCCGTGCAGGCCGACCTCGTGTCCTTCCGCGACGACGCGCGCGGCCAGCTCGGGATGCTTCCGGACACGTTCGGCGACGAGCAGGAAGGTGGCCGCAGCCCCGTGGCGCCGGAGGACGTCGAGCACCTGCGGGGTCAGCCTGGGGTCCGGACCGTCGTCGAAGGTGAGGGCGACCTGCGGCGCACCGGTCCGGACGTGCGTCGTCGACGTCAGCCCGCGGCGCACCACCCGGCGCAGCACTCGAACGGGGAGCACGCCGTTCCCGACCTGACCGCCCGCCATGCGCGCAGCATGCCCCACGGGGCCGCGCGGCCGCGTCCACGACCGGGCAGTGCCATCAGGCGAGCACCCTGTGCAGGGCGGCCAGCAGGGCCAGGGTGGCGCCGCCGGCGAGCGCCGCCAGCAGCCAGGTCTGCACGTCGTCCACGTCGCCGCCGAACCAGTCCAGGACGGCGTGCTTGAAGCGCTTGCTCCAGCCCTTGTGCGCATCCACCCGGAGCGCGGCGTAGGACGCGGCGGACGCGAGCAGGACCGCTCCGACGCCCGGTGGCCGCCATGCGTGGGGCAGCAGGGCCCGCGCGAGCAACGTGCCGGCGCAGGCCACGACGAGCACGGCTGCGGTGGTAGCGCGGCGCGGGTAGGCCCAGGACAGTCCGAGGAGCGCGCGAAGGCGCTGCACTACGGCGACACCCGGTCGGGACCACCAGGACGTCCTGTGCGCCATCCGTACCAGAGCCCGTGCACCGTGCCGGCCAGCACGCGGAGCTCGTGGGCGACCGCGACCGGCCGCTCCGCCGTGCGGATGCGTCCGAGGCGCATCGCGGTCCACGCCCGGAGGAGGCGCGCCGCGTCCGGGTCGCCCTGGCGCCGCCACAGCGCCGCACAGGCGCCCGCGCCGAAGCCGTAGGTCCAGCGACGGCTGACGTGCTCGGCGACGGTCGCGCGTTCGTGCAGGACGAGGAGGTCAGGCTCGTACTTCGCGGTGACCCCGGCCCGCAGCAGGCGGCGGAACAGGTCGAGGTCGTTGCCGGCGCGGCCGGGAGTCCCGGTGCCGAGCCTGACGTCGTTGCCGCCGACCTGCAGGTACGCGCTCCGCGTGACGGAGAAGTTGCCGCCGGTGCCCACGTCCCACGGCAGCGCGTCCGGCGGGAGCAGCCGGCGCTCCTGCGAGGTGCGCGAGGACAGCGCGACGACGCGGTCTCCCTCGGCCGGTAGGGGGAGCACGCGCCCCGTGATCAGCAAGGGCCCCGGCGCGGAAGCGTGCTCGCGCTCCAGGACCTCGACCCACCGGGGGTCCGGTACGCAGTCGTCGTCCACGACCGCCACCACGGCGTGGCTCGCCGTGCGCACGCCCGCGTTCTGGCTCGTCGACAGGCCGCGTTCGCGCTGCACCACGTGGACGAACCTCACGTCGGACGTGCGCCGACAGCCCTCGAGCAGCGCCGCCACCTCGTCGCCGCCGCCCTGGTCCACGACCACGACCTCGGTCGGGAGCCGGACCCCGTCGAGCAGCGCGCCCAGGCACCGCGCCAGCAGCACCGGTCGGTCGAGCGTCGAGACGACCACGCTCACCGCCGCTGGGGGAGGGCTCGGTTCCACGCCGGGAGTCTCCCACCGGGGCGCGCGATATCGTCCCGCCACCCATGCTCGCGCGGCGCGGCCGTGCGCACACCGACCACAGGGGCCACCGGACCACGTGACGCTCGCAGCGGCTCCGCGCACTCTCGACTGCGGGCGGCCCCGCCGGTGACGGTCCCCGTGCGTCTCGGCCTGGCGGTGCCCACCATCGGACGCCCGGCCCTGAGCGACCTGCTGCGCTCGGCCGCCCGGTCCACCCACGTCCCAGCGGCAGTCGTCGTCGCGAACCAGTCCGGGCACCCGCTCGACCTGCCGTGCGACGAGCTCCCGTTCCCGGTCACCGTCATCGAGAGCCGTGGTGGCGCCAGCGCCGGCCGGAACGCCGCTGTAGCCGTGCTGGGCGACAGCGTCGACGTGCTGTGCTTCCCGAACGACGACTGCGAGTACCCGCCGGACAGCCTGGCGGCGGTCGCCGCGGCCTTCTGCGGCCCGGACCGGCCGGCGGCACTTGCCGCGACGCTCGCGGACCCGGACGGCCCCCGCTTCGTCCTGCCGGGAGCCGGGCAGCCGCTCGACGCCCGCACCGTCTGGCTGGCGGTGGAGCCAGCCACCTTCGTCACCCGGGAGTGCTTTCTCCAGGCGGGCGGGTTCCGGGAGGACCTGGGCACCGGGTGCGGGTCCCCCTGGGGGTCCGGGGAGGGGACCGACCTGCTGCTCACGGTGCTGCGCAGCGGTGGCCGGGTGGTGAGCAGGCCGGACGTCGGCGTCTGGGCATCCGGCGAGCGTCGGGGCCTCACCGCGTCGGAGTACGTCGCCAAGCACAGGGCGTACGCCCGCGGGACGGGCCGCGTCTACGGCCTGCACGACTACCCCCTGGCGGCGCGGCTCCGGATCCTGGCCGGGCCGGTTGTGCGCGCGCTCGCGCACGACCCGTCCCCGACGCTCTCCCTGCGGCTCGCGCGGGCACGGCTGCTCGGTCGCCTCGAGGGGCTGCGTGAGCGGCCCTTCGGCGACGTCCGGGCCGCGCACTGGCGTCCCCCGCCGCCGGTGCCGCCGGAGGGGTGAGCGTCGACGTCCGAGATGCGCCGCTTCCCGGTAGCCTCGTGCCGCGGGGACGCGGCTGGTGCAGGCCCGCACAGGGAGGCTCTGACATGGCTGTGGCGAACACGGCGTCACGCCTGCAGCCGGCGCGGCCACGGCCGCTGGTCCTGCTCGTTTTCCTGCTCGTCGGTGGCCTGCTCGGAGGGACTGCTGGCCTCGCAGCGGCTCGCGCACATCCTCAGCTCCCGAGCGCCAAGGCGGTCATCTCGGTCGCGCTGCCGTCCGCCCTCGACCAGGACGTGCCGGCGCCTCAGGAGGACCCGACGGCGATGGTGCAGAGCGAGCTCATCGTCCTGAGCGGACCGAGCCTGCACCGGGACGTGGAGAAGCGTCTGGGTGGCTCCGAGCCCGTGAGCTACACGGCGGTGCAGGTGGGGTCAAGCACCATCGTCAGCGTCACCGCAGAGGCAGCGACGTCGGCGCGCGCGCTGTCCTCCGTCCAAGCCGTCATCGCCGCGTACTCGGTTGATCGCGAGGCCCGCCTGCGGGCACAGGTCGACCGGGCCGCGGCGATCGTGGACGGAGAGCTCAGCCGCCTCGAGAAGAGCTTGTCTGACGATGGCCTGGGCGCGTCCGCCCTGCGGGGCGAGTACGGCCGGCTGCTCGCGGTGCGCAGCGGGCTCTACCGGGCCACGGCGGACGTGCAGCAGTCGGTGACCGTGGTGCAAGCACCCACTGCCAGTGGCGGCGGCGTCCCGCCCGTCACACGGGACGGCGCACTGGGCGCGCTCGTCGGCGCGGTCCTCGCAGTCCTTCTCCTCATGCTGGTCAACCGGCTGACGCGACGGGTGCGCTCGGGGGCAGACCTCGCCGGCGGGGGCTTCCCGGTCCTGCACCCGGAGCTGCGTCACCACTCCGGGGGGCTCGAGGACTTCGCCGGGCAGGGGCCTGCAGCCAGGGCGCTGCGGCTGCTCGTCGCGCAGCTCGTCCGGCCCGGCCGTGGCGGCGTCCTGGTCCTGCTCGGCGCGACGTCGCGAGTCGGCACGAGCTTCACGGCGGCCGCGGCGGCCGTGTGCCTGTCCGAGCGCTCGGACGTGCTCCTCGTGCTGGCGGCCGACGTGATCCAGGGGCGCGACGGGACCGCGGCCCACAAGCTGGGCGTCGCCGGGGCCGACCGGGGTCTCACGACGGCGCCGACCGGCATCCTGACGCCTGGCGACGTCTTCGCCTCTGCCGTGTCGAGCAGCGTCCCCGGCGTCCTCGTGCTGGCCCGAGGGCCGGGCGACGGTGACCGCCTGCTGCTGCGGGAGCTGTCGGCGCAGGGGCTGCTCGACGCGTGCATCGGCACGGGCATGACCGTCGTGGTCGACGCGCCGTCCCTGTCGGACTCGACGACGACAGTGGACTTCGCCGAGCGAGCGGGCGGTGCGGTGCTGGTCGTGGGTCGCTACGTCACCCACCGCGCCGACGTCGAGACGGTCCAGCAGATGTTCGAGCGGCAGGCGATCCCCCTGCTCGGCGCGCTCCTCGTCCACCCCCGCCGGGCGCACCGCCTCGGTGCACGCGTGGCAGGCCTGCGCCGGTCCCGGGACCCGCAGCAGTCGCCGGCGCTGCCGGGCGGTCCGCAGGACCTGGGCCCGAGCGCCGACGCTGCCGATGCAGCGCCTGAGCAGGCACCCGCGGTCGACGCCGTCGAGCTGCCACCTGCGGTCGAGGCCGTCGAGCAGGCACCCGCGGTCGAAGCCGTCGAGCAGCCACCTGCGATCGTCGAAGCCGTCGAGCAGCCACCCGCGGTCGAGGCCGTGCAGCAGGCACCTGCCGCCGCCACGGCCGGATCCTGGGCCCGGCGCGCCGGGCGAAGGACCGGACCGAGCAGCACGCGGCCGGTCGAAGAGGCTGCACCACCACTGGTTGGGGACGAGCCGACAGCTGCCGCGGGCACGTCTGATGAGTCGCCGGACGTGACCGCGGCCGTCGGAGCCCTCGACCCGCTGCAGCAGAGCGCCAGGCAGTGAGCCGGGGACCGGCCCACGGTCTGTGGTGGGCGTCCCCTGTCGGCGGTCTGCTCCTCGTCCTCCCGGTGTCCATCTGGCTGGCCTGGTCGACCTCGGACCTGAGCTTCCGGCTGCTCTACCGAACGCCGCGTCTGCTCGACGACACGACGAGCCTGCTGTTCGCCGCCGCCGCAGGCACGCTGCTCCTGGGCGTGCTCGTCGCTCTGGCAGCAGCTCCACGGCGCTGGCCGGACCGGTGGGCCGCCCTGGACTCCGCGCAGCTCGACGTGCTGGAGCGCGCCGCTGCGGTGTGCTTCGGGCTGACGATGTTCGGCTACGTGTGCCTGGGGGCTGCGGGCGCCCTGCGCGGCGCCTCACCGGGCGTGCTCCTGTCTGCGCTGACGCAGCAGGACAACTTCTCCGGCGACATCGAGAGGGCCTTCGCTCCGATAGCCGGCATCACGTCGTTCACCCAGCTGGGGGTGGCGTACAGCACCTTGGCCGCGCTGTGCTGGACGAGCGGCCGGCAGGCGCTCGTCGCGCGCAGGATGGCCGTCGTCGTCGTGCTCGGGCTGCTGCGCGCCTTCTACCTCACCGAGCGACTCGCGCTCATCGAGGTGGTGGTGCCCTTCATCCTGGTCGTCGCGGTGGCGCGACAACGCCGGGGCGACCTGCGCGCGGCGTTGGCACCGGCCGTGGGACTACCCGGTCTCGTCGTCCTGTTCGGCATCTTCGAGTACTCGCGGAGCTGGACCTTCTTCCGCACCCGGACCACGTCGTCCTACCCGGAGTTCGTCGTCGACCGCCTCGCCGGGTACTACGCCACCGCGTACAACAACGGCGCAGCGCAGCTCCAGTTCGGGCACTTCCCGGGTCGGCTGCCCTACTTCAGCCTGGAAGCCTTCTGGACGGCGCCGGGCATCGCGCAGCTCGACCTCTACACCCGGTTGACCGGGCGCAGCGCGACCGAGGTGTATGCGCAGGTGCTGCGGGCGCACACCAACCCCGAGTTCAACAACCCCTGCGGCATCTGCTCACCCTTCGTGGACTTCGGCACTGTCGGTGGTCTGCTCTTCATGCTCGTGGCCGGACTGCTGCTGGGGCGGCTGTGGGTGCTCTTCCGGGACGGAGCGGTGGTCGGGCTGCTGGCCTACCCGGTCGTCTTCGTCGGCGTGCTGGAGCTGCCGCGCTACCTGTACTGGACGCAAGGTCGCCTGGTGCCGGTCACCGGTGCCCTCGCGGTCGTGGCGCTGCTGCTCAGGAACACCCAGCCGGCCGGTCCGGCTCCGCCCCGCCTGCCCCCGCTGCCGGCTCTGGTCGACGTCGCGTGACGCTCGGCGGGGCGTACGCGGACCCGCAGCCGCCGCCCGGGCTGCCGCCAGGACGCCGGGCGATCCTTGCCTCCGGAATGTGGGTGGCGGCCAGCACCCTCGTGCCGTTCCTGGCCACAGCCGGCCTGTCCGTCGTCGCAGGCCGTGTGCTGGGGCCCGAGCTGCTCGGACAGCAGAGCCTCGTGGCCTTCACGGGCACCCTCTTGAGCGCCTTGCTCCTCACCTCGCTCACCGACGCCTCGATCCGGTCGCTCTCGGCCGCGCACGCCAGCCACCCGGCAGGCCTCGCTGCCCTCCAGCGCTGGTCGCTGTGGGCGCACCTGTCCGCCGGGGCGGCCGTGGCGGCCGTGCTGATCGGTGTCGGACTGCTCCGGGGCCAGCTCGCCGCCGCGTGGCTGGCCATGGCGGCCACCGTCGCGCTGGACGCCCTGTGCTGGGCCTGGTCAAGTCGCTCGATCGCCCGAGACGGATGGGCGCCGGTTGCTCGCCGGCGGCTCGTGACGCAGATCCTTGCGGTCGTCCTGGGCATCGCGGCGCTGCTCGGCGGGCTCGGGGTGGCCGGAATCTTCCTTGCGGCGGCGGCGGCCAGCGCCGTGCTCCTGCTGCTCCTGCGCAGCGAAGCCCGCAGCACTCGCGCGCCGCGTGGACCGGGTCTCCCGCGGCAAGGCATGCGCCGGCTTTGGCTGGTCTTTGCAGCGGGAGCTGCACTGGCCCAGATCGTCAGCGGCCGCCTGGAGATCCTCTTCCTCGGCGCCTACCAGTCGGGCACGGCGATCGCGCACTACTCCGTGGCAGCCATGCTGGTCACAGCGGCCGTGACCTTGCCTGCTGCCCTGGCAGGCGCAGCGATGCCGGCGGTAGCCGCTGCCTCGGGCACGGGCGACACCGCGCGCTCCCAGGAGGCCTTCGTGCGCGCGATGCGCGTCACCGTGCTCCTGTCGCTGCCGCTCACGGCACTGATCGTGACGGTGGGACCCGCTGTCGTCCTCGCCGTCTACGGCGAGGCGTTCGCCGAAGCCGCGGACCTCACGCGCGTGATCGGACTGGGTGCCGTGCTCATACCCGCGGGCCGGTTGGCCACGTCCTACTGGTCCGGTCGCGGGCTGCTGAGACTGCCCATAGCTGCGGGGCTCGTGGGGGCCGTGGTCGAGATCTCGCTGGCGTTGGCGCTCATCCCTCGCTTCAGCGCAAGCGGTGCGGTCGTCACCACGTTGGCCGCGCAGGGCGCTGCAGCAGTCGTGCTGGTCGCGCTGACCTGGCGGTCGCTCGGACGCGCACCCTTGGACCCGCGCGGTTGGTGCGCGGGCGCTGCGGCAAGCGGCCTCGCCGGCGTGTCCGGTGCGGCCGCGGTGGCCGCAGGCGGACTTCCCGGCGTGCTTGCAGGAGGCGCAGCCACGGTGCTGGTGTTCGCCGCCGCGGCGTGGGCTCTGGGCCTCGTCGGCATGCCGCTGCTCGACACGGCTGACGCTGCCTGGCTGGCAGGAGCGCTGCCCCTGCGTCTGGGGGTCCTCGTCCGGCCGCTCACCCGCGCTGTCCGGGCGGCGGAGGAGCCGCGCCGGTTGTGAACGCGGCCCGCCTGCGCCTGCGCTCGGTGCTCCGTCGCGGTCCGTGCCGAGGCGTGCTGCGCGTCGAGGGCCGCCGGTGCGACGAGCGGGGAGTGATCGGCTGGTAGGTCGCTCAGCTAGCATGCGGCCGTGGTGCACCCTGCAGCGGCGGCCGGCCGCCGGGTGCTCGTGACGCTGCCGGACCGTCCGTGGCCCGTGGACAGCGGGAAGCGGCGCCGTGCCTCGGCGACCTTCAGCGCGTTGCTGGTGTCCGGCGCTGAGCTCGACGTCCTGGTGGTGGCGGCAGGAGGTCCTCCAGAGGACTTCCTGCCACCAGGCTGTACCGTCCGCCGCGCGACCCTGATCGACCCCGGACTGCGCCGGCGCCCTCGGGCGATGCTCGCCTCCGCGTTGCGGCGCGTCCCCTGGCAGGTGGGTGTCGTCCGCTGGGGGATCGTCCGCCGTGTGCTGCGGGCCTGGAGTCGCAGACCCTACGACCTGGTGTGGTTCGGGTCGCTCGACCACGCACTGAGCCTGGGCCGCTACGTACGCGGAGCGCGCGTGGTGATCGACCTGGACGACGTCGAGACCGCGAAGGGACGCGCCTTCCTCGACCTCGGCCCGGCAGCCTCGAGCGGCGGTCGGGTCAAGCGGTTCCAGCGTCGGGTCGAGCTGCCGCTGTGGCAGCGGGCTCAGGATCTGGCGTTGCGCACCGCAGATGCTGTGCTCGTCTGCAGCGAGCTCGACCGTGAACGCCTCGGCGGAGGAGCACGTGTCCACGTGGTCCCGAACGGCTACGCGGCCGGCCAGGAGCGCGTCCTGCAGCCGGACGGGGCGACAGCCACCGTCCTCATGGTCGGCACCTTCACCTACGCACCGAATGCCGACGCGGCTGTGTTCGCAGCCACCGAGGTGCTGCCGGCGTTGCGCCGCAGCGTCCCTGCGGCGCGCCTGCGCATCGTGGGGCACGGCGCGGACCTCCTGCCCCGCGACGTGCGCGACGCGGCAGGTGTTGACGTGGTGGGGCCTGTCGAGGAGATGGCGCCCGAACTGCGTCGCGCAGCCGTGTCGCTGGCGCCGATCCGCTTCGGTGGCGGCACGCGCGTCAAGATCCTCGAGGCGTTCGCCTACTCCGTGCCCGTCGTGACGACGCCGCTCGGCTGCGAAGGCCTTGATGCCCGGGACGGCGAGCACCTGCTCGTGCGGGAGGACGCCGCCGCGCTCGCGGATGCCTGCGCCGAGCTCCTGATGGATCCGGAGGCGGCGCGCCGCATCGGAGCAGCCGGGCACCAGCACCTGCTCGGGCACTTCCAGCCCGAGCACGTCGAGCGCGCTCTGCTGGACGCGCTGTCCTCCGCGCTGACCGTGGCCCGCTGAGCAGTGCGCGGGTCACTGCGCGCCCACGTCGGCAAGGCGAGACGCTCGGCCTGGGACGCGGCTGCCCTCGTGGATCCGAGCCGCCTGGGACTCGACCCAGGGGCCCGCCCCACGCAGACAGGTCTCATCTGCGTCTACCGGTCGCGCAACGCCCACGTCGTGCGCGACCTGATCAAGCAGCTTCCCGGGTGCAGCGTGCGCCTGTGGAGCCTGGACGGTGCTGTGCCGGCAGATCTCGAACCCGTGACGTTCGGCACGGGACCGGGCACCAGGTTGGCACTGCTCAACCGGCTGGTCGCGGGGCTGCCACCGGGACAGCGTGGCGGCGGGCTCGTCCTGGTCGACGACGACGTGCGCTTCGTCGTCGGCGACCTGGCGATGCTCGTCGACGCGGGTCACCGCACCGGCCTGGACGTGTTCCAGCCGGCGCACCTGGCGCGCAGCAACTCCAGCTGGCCGTTCACCAGGCGCCGCGCACTCCTCTTCAGCCGTGAGGTCGACTACGTCGAGCAGGGGCCCGTGGTGGTGCTCTCGGCTGCCGCCCAGCAGGTCCTGCTCCCCCTCCCCGAGGACCTGGACATGGGGTGGGGGGTGGAGGTGCGCTGGTGGCAAGCAGCACGCAGTGCAGGGCTGCGGCTCGGTGTGGTCGATGCGGTGGGCATCCTGCACCTGGCGCCCGTCGGGGGGGCGTACGACCGCAGTGCACAGGAGGCGGTCCTGGCCCAGGAGGTGCGCATCGCGGGTCTGCGCGACATCACCGACCTGCACCGCGCCCGCCGGCGCGTCTGGGCCCCGCAGGCGTGGCTGCGGCGGCCACGGGTCCCCCGCGACGGTGGGATCCGTGGTTGACGAGCGGCGCACGACGGCGCATGCCTGAGATGCCCAGGGGAGCGCCGACTCTGCCATGGGGGTCCCTCCTGCTGCTGGGACCGGTCCTGCCGACGAGCCTGGATGCCGTGGCCTGTGACAGCGCGGTGGCGGCGGAGTGCCTCGCGGCAGCGGCGGGTTGGGGGATCCCGAGTGGCGGGACGGGAGGGGCCGGCTCGGTGGTTCTCACCAGCTCCGTCGCGGAGGGGGTGGCGAGCGGGGCGGAGACCGTCCTGCTCGACGGCGACGACAACGGTGAGCTGGCTGCTGCCGGCTACCACCTGCACCGCTGGTCGGTCACCCCGGGGGCCGGCGGGGCTGTTCTGCTCAGCCGTGATGACGCTCCCGTCGTCCGGCGCGCGCGGGCCGAGGCCGGCAGGGCTCGCGTCCGCGCTGCCGGCGTGGCCGCTGTGCGCCGCACGCTCGGGGGCCGACGGCAGCTGGTCGTCGGATCGAGGGCCGCGGGCCCTCCAGCCCTGGCCGCGACGGTGGGTGCCACCACCGCATGGCTGCTGGCAGGGGGTGGCGGCCCCCGCCGGCGCCCGGTGCTGCTCCTCGGCTCGGGCCACGGGGCGCCACCCGACCGCGTGCTCAAGGTCAGCCGCCCTGCCGAGCATCCGCGTGGCCTGCACGAGCAGGAGGTCCTGCGGGGCGTGCACAGCGCAGGGTGCGGAGCGCCGGTGCCCCAGCCGCTCGGGTCCGGTCTGGCCGGCCCCTTCGGGTGGACCTGCGAGTCCGCTGTCCGCGGGCGCCCGCTCGCCGACCTGCTGGCAGAACGGCCGCCCACGAGTCGGCTGCTCCCGCTCCTGGAGGCCCTCGCCGCGTGGCTCGGACGGCTGGCTGCGGCGACGGCCGTGCCCGCGTACCAACCCCGCTCCCTCGCGCTGGCCGACCTGTACGGGGGGCTCCCTGGCGCCGCGCAACCGCTGTCGGGGGTGCCGGGCATCCTGGTGCACGGGGACCTCGGCGCCGCCTTCAACATCCACGTGGACGGCACCTCGTGCTGGGTCCTCGACTGGGAGACCTCCTTCCAGGGCGGCCCGCCCCTGGCGGACCTCCTGCCGCTGCTGTGCGGCGCTCTGGCGTCCCGTTACGCGCCCGGGGGAGCGGCGACCAGGGCTACGTACGTCCTGAGCCTGTGCGCGGGGCGGGAGGCGCAGAGTCCGTGGTTCCTGCGCACGGTCGCGAGGTACCTCCGCACGGTCGGTGTCCCCCCGTTGCAGGCAGGTGCGCTGGCAGGTCTCGCCTTCGGCTATCAGGCGTCGATGCGGCTGCTGCACGCCCAGCTCGTCAGGGACGCGGGTGGTGACGCCGTGGACTGGGAGTCTCCGTGGGACCACGTCGCTGCCCGGTGGTGGACCCGGGACGGCCTCGGAGCGGACTGGCGGGCGTTGGCGCTCGCCACCGACGTCTGACCGTCCGCCGTGCACCGACGTGCGATGGAGGTAGGAAGAGCCTGACGAAGGGAGGTTCCGTGCACGTGCTGGCCGTGGCCCCCTACGCGCCGTACGAGGGCGTGCTGCACGCGGGCGGCCTCTACCTGCTCCGGCACCTGCAGGCGCTGGCCGAGCGGCACCGGGTCACCCTGATCGTGCCCGAGTCGCCGGACACTGCCGACCACGCAGCCGACGTCCCCGACTGGATGGACGTCGTCATCGCACCGTTGCGACTGGGGCACCGCAGCCGCCGGCAGTGGTTGGCAGATGCCGCGTACCGCCGCGCCATGGGGGCGCCGCCCGGGCCCACCGCGGAGAGCCTGCGTGCGGTACGCGCCGCCGGCCTCGTGGAACGCGCCGGTCGAGCCGACGTGGTGGAGCTGCACTGGCCGGAGTACGCGCGCTTCGCCACCGAGCTGCGGCGCGCGGGCGTGCAGACCCCGGTCAGCGTCGTCGAGCACGACGTCGACATCGAGGCGAATGCGCGACGCCTGCGGGAGTTTGCGACGGGATACCGGCGCGTGCTCGGGCTGCTGACCGCGCCGTTGCCGCGCCGGGCCGAGGCGCAGGGTCTGCGGGACGCCGACCTGGTGCTCGTGTTCAAGGGCGAGGACGAGCTCCTCCTGCGTGGGCTGGGGATCAGTACCCCGGTCCGGGTCATCGACCCGTGGATCGATGAACCTGTGCCCACGACGTCGCAACGGCAGGCACGGTCCGCGTTGTTCGCCGGAGCCCTGTGGAGACGCGAGAACGCCGACGGAGCACTGTGGTTCCTGGAGCGGGTCTGGCCACTGGTGCGCACAGCTGTCCCGGATGGACGCCTCGTGCTCGCGGGCGCGGGACCGCCCGACGCTCTTCGTGCGGCGGCCGCATCCGCCGGCGGCGTCGAGGTCACGGGCGAGGTGCCGGACCTCCTGCCGTACTACAGCCAGGCGTCGTTGTTCGTCGCGCCGATGTTCGTGGGGGGCGGCCTGAAGTTCAAGGTCGCTCAGGCGCTGCGCTGCGGTCTGCCGGTCGTCGCGACCCCGAACGCCGCACAGGGGATCGAGGGACACGCCCCGCCCGGTGCGCTGTGGGCAGTCACCGAAGATCCCACGCAGATGGCCGACAGCATCGTCGAGGCGTTCACGCACCCAGCGGCGATGACGGAGGTCGGCATCCTGGCCCAGGACTGGGCGACGTCGCGCTGGTCCTTCCCCGGGTCGCTCCAGCGCGTGCAGGACGACTACCAGGCGCTCGCGGCTCGGCGGCGCTGACGAGATGCCCGTTTGCATCACCCGATCAGGCGAACCGGTCAGCCGCGCGTGCACCGACTCGTCCCACATGACCGCATCGTCACGCCGTGTCGTCCTCGTGCTCGCCCTCGCTGTGGTGCATGCCTCGACCGCCGTCGGATCGGCTGCGTTGGCGGACCGAGCTGCCTCCGGGGTTCCGACGCCCGACGCCCCCTCCCTCTCCGCAACGTCCGCGATCTCCGGGACGTCCACGTCGGCCGCTCGGTCGGCGCCACCGCGCCGGTCCTTCGCCCCTTGGCGGCACGGCCACCGGACCAGGGTGACGCCGGTGGCCGTGTCCGCCCCGGCGGCCCCTGCCGTGGCGCTGCCGGTAGACGGTGTGCCGTCGACGTCGTCGAGGGGGTCGTTCGTGGAGCGGCCGGCGGTGCGGACGTACGTGTTATCGGGGATGCAGGTCGGTTCTGCTGGTGATCCGGTGGTGAACGGCGACCGG
>JBKJQM010000251.1:0-4132 GCA_046594005.1 Mycobacteriales bacterium | reverse complement strand
GAACCACGGCCTGGCCGGCGTCGAGACGATGTTCATGACGACCAACCCGCTGTACTCCTTCCTGTCCTCCAGCCTGGTCAAGGAGGTCGCGACGTACGGCGGCGACGTCTCCGGCCTGGTGCCGCCGCTGGTGCACACGTCGCTGATCGAGCGCATGGGCGTGTCCACGTGAGCGCCGACGTCGACACCGTCCTCGACCACGTCACCGCCCTGGTCGAGGAGGCCCGGGCGCTGCCGATGTCGGCGTCCTGCGTCCTTAACCGGCACGACGTGCTCGAGCTGCTCGACGACGCCCGCCGCCTGCTGCCCGCCGAGCTCGCGAGCGCCCGCCGGCTGCTGTCCGAGCGCGAGTCGCTGGTCGAGCAGGGCCGCGCCCAGGCCGCGCGCCTGGTCGAGCAGGGCCAGCAGGAGCAGGCCCGCCTGGTCGAGGCGACCGCCGTCTTCACCCGGGCGAAGGCGGAGGCCGACCGGCTGCTCGAGGACGCCCGCGCCCAGGCCGAGGCCATGCGCCTGCAGACCGAGGACTACGTCGACGCCAAGCTGGCCAACTTCGAGGTCGTGCTGTCCAAGACCCTCGCCACCGTGCAGCGCGGGCGGGGGCGGCTGGGCGGCCGCACCGACCTCGACGACCTGCGCAGCGAGGACCTCGACGACGTCGAGGCCTGAGGCCCCGCACCGTCCGTACGCCGCTCCGCCGGTCGACCCCCGGCCCGCCGTCCGCTACCCTCGTGAGCGGTCTTCACGACCCTGAGAGTCCCTCGTGCCCGAGAACAGGAAGCCGCAGCACCGCCTCGACCCCCGCAAGCCCCTCGTGATCGACACTCGCGAGCTGGGACGACGCCCGGGGTCGATGCGCGAAGTGCGGTTCCCCGCTCCCGCGCCCGAGGACCTCGGGGGAGAGCTGATCGGCGTGCCCGTCGGCGCCGAGATCGACCTGGACCTCAGGCTCGAGTCGGTGATGGAGGGCGTGCTGGTCAGCGGCACGGCCACCGCACCCCTCACGGGGGAGTGCGGACGGTGCCTGACGGCCGTTCACGACACGATGACGGTCGACCTCCAGGAGCTGTTCGCCTACGAGGGAGCCGAGGCCGGACCGGCCGAGGACGAGGAGGTGCACCTGATGGAGGGTGTCCTGCTCGACCTGGAGCCGGCCCTGCGGGACGCGGTGGTGCTCGCGCTGCCGCTCACCCCGCTGTGCCGCGAGGACTGCCGCGGGCTGTGCGTCGAGTGCGGCGAACGGCTCGACGACCTGCCCCAGGACCACTCGCACGGAGCGCCGGACCCCCGGTGGGCCGTGCTGCACCAGCTCAGCACGACCGACGATCCCCAGGAGAAGTGAGCAGATGGCCGTTCCGAAGCGCAAGATGTCGCGCAGCAACACCCGCTCGCGCCGCGCGCAGTGGAAGACCACTGCCCCCACCCTCACGACGTGCGACCGCGGCCACGTGACGCTGCCGCACACCGTGTGCACCGAGTGCGGGCGCTACGACAAGCGCACCGTCATCGCGGTCTGACACACCTCAATCCGCGGTGACCCGGGTCGCGCTCGACCTGCTCGGTGGTGACCACGCCCCCGAGTCGGTGGTCGACGGCGCGCTGCTCGTGCGCTCCCGCACGCCCGACGTCGAGCTGGTCCTGGTCGGGCCGGTCGACGTCGCCGAGGCCCTGCTCGCCGAGCGCGGCGCCGCCGGGGCGTTCCGCCTGGTGGCCGCCAGCCAGGTCGTCGGCATGGACGAGGACCCCGCCCGCGCCATCCGCAGCAAGCGCGACGCCACCGTCCGCGTCGCCGCCCGCCTCGTGCGGGACGGCGAGGCGGACGCCGTCGTCTCCGTGGGGTCCACCGGCGCGGCCCTCGCTGCCGCCGTGTTCACGCTCGGGCGCCTGCGCGGCGTGACCCGACCGGCGCTGGCCGCCGTCATCCCGTCCGCCGCCGGGCCGCTCGTCTTCCTCGACGCCGGCGCCACCACGGACGCCACCCCCGAGATGCTGGCGCAGTTCGCGCTGGCGGGGGCCGCCTTCGCGAGCGTCCGCCTCGGCATCGCCGAGCCACGGGTCGGCCTGCTCTCGATCGGCGAGGAGGCGGGCAAGGGCGACGAGCTGCGCAAGGCGGCCTACGACGCGCTGGCCGCCCTGCCGCTGCGCTTCGTCGGCAACGTCGAGGGCGGCGACGTCCCCCACGGCGGCAAGGCCGACGTCGTCGTGACCGACGGCTTCACCGGCAACGTCCTGGCCAAGGGGCTCGAGGGCGCCGCGACGATGCTCACCGCCGCGGTCCTGGAGGCCCTCACCGCAACCCCCGAGCGCCGGGCCGCCGCCGAGCAGCTGCTGCCCGCCCTGTCCGAGGCGACCGGCGGCATGAGCCCCGAGGTCCTCGGCGGCGCCGTCCTGCTCGGCGTCGACGGCGTGGTGGTCGTCGGCCACGGGTCCAGCACGCCCGAGGGCGTCGCCTCCTGCGTCCGGGTCGCCGCGCAGGCCGCCCGCGAGGGCCTCGTGCCGCGGATCGCCACCGCGCTGTCCGACCTGCTCGACCGCACGCGCGAAGCCGCGCCCGCATGACCGCGGACGAGGTGCTGGAGGTGGTGCGCGCCGCGGTCGTCACCGTGCTGGAGCGCGAGCCGTCGACCGTCACGCGCGAGACGCGGTTCAAGGAGGATCTCGACGCCGACTCCCTCGCCCTGGTCGAGATCGTCGAGATCGTCGAGGAGACGCTGTCGCCCCGGGCCCGCCCCGGGTTCCACATCGAGGACGAGGACCTCGACGGCCTGCGGACCGTCGGCGAGGCCGTCGACTACGCCGTCGCCCGGCTCTGAGCGTGCCGAAGTCGATCCCCGGCGGGGAGGCGGGGCCGCCGTACACCGTCCTGGAGGCAGCCCTCGGCACGGCCATCGAGCCGCGGCTGCTGGAGCAGGCGCTGACCCACCGGTCGTACGCCTACGAACACGGCGGGCTGCCGACCAACGAGCGGCTGGAGTTCCTCGGCGACTCGGTGCTCGGCCTGTTCGTCACCGACGCGCTCTACCGCGCGCACCCCGACCTGCCCGAGGGGTCGCTGGCCAAGCTGCGCGCCAGCGTCGTCAACACCCGCGCGCTGGCCGGCGTCGCCCGCAGCCTCGGGCTCGGCCGGTGGCTGCGGCTCGGTCGCGGCGAGGAGGTGACCGGCGGGCGCGACAAGAACTCGATCCTCGCCGACACGATGGAGGCCGTGATCGGGGCCGTCTACCTCGACCGAGGCGTCGAGGGCTCGGGCGCGATGGTGCGGCGGCTGTTCGACCCGCTCATGGCCGCCGCCTCGCAGGACGGCGCAGCCCTCGACTGGAAGACCGCCCTGCAGGAGCTCACCGCCGCCCGGTCGCTCGGGGTGCCGGACTACCGGCTGACCGAGTCCGGTCCGGACCACGCCAAGAGCTTCGACGCTGTCGTGCTCGTCGCCGCTCAGGTCCGCGGCGAGGGCACCGGACGCAGCAAGAAGGAGGCCGAGCAGCAGGCCGCCGAGGCCGCGTTCGGCACGCTGTCCGCTCCAGCCGACGGTGCCTGAGCTTCCCGAGGTCGAGGTCGTCCGCCTCGGGCTCCAGCGGGGCGTGGCCGGTCGGACCGTCGCGGACGTCACCGTCACGCACCCGAGGGCCGTTCGCCGGCACGCCGAGGGCGCCGCCGACTTCGCCGGCCGGCTGACCGGTCGCACGCTGGTGGCCGCCCGGCGGCGCGGCAAGTACCTCTGGCTCCCGCTGGACTCCGGCGAGGCCCTCACCGGCCACCTCGGCATGAGCGGGCAGCTGCTGGTGGTGCCGGGCGACTCGCCGCCCCAGAAGCACCTGCACGTACGGGTCGGCTTCACCGACGGGGGGCGGGAGCTGCGCTTCGTCGACCAGCGAACCTTCGGCGGGCTGCTGGTCGTGGACGGCGGGGCTCCGGTGCCGCCGCTGCTGGCGCACATCGCGCGCGACCCGCTGGACCCGCTGTTCGACGACGAGGCCTTCGTGGCCGGCGTCCGGCGCCGCCGCACCGGTGTCAAGCGGGCGCTGCTCGACCAGTCGCTCGTGAGCGGCCTGGGCAACATCTACGCCGACGAGGTCCTGTGGCGGGCGCAGCTGCACGGAGCCCGCCCGACCGAGCTGCTGACCCGCCCGGCGGT
>JBKJQM010000006.1:0-2814 GCA_046594005.1 Mycobacteriales bacterium | reverse complement strand
GCGACCGCCGCTACGGCGGCGCCGTGCCGAACCAGACCGGGGCACCGGACCAGACCGGGGCGCCGGCGTGAGCGAGGAGACCGCGGTGACGGACGCACCTGCCCTGACGTACGGGCTGCGCGAGCTGGTGTGGGGGATCGAGAGCGAGGTCGCGGTCATCAGCAGCCTGGCGCGCCGGATCGACGAGCACGTGCGCGCGGTCAACGCTGCGCGTGCCGAGGCGGCCGAGCGGCTGGTCCGCCTCGACGCGGTGGTCGAGGCTGCGGACGATCCGCACCTCGAGGCGTTCCTGCGTGCCGCGACGTCGGCGCCGCTGCCGGCGCTGGACGAGAGGTTCCCCGCCCGGCTGTACGGCTCCTAGTCCCGGACAGCACCAAGGGCGGGCCGCCGGGGCGCCCCGCCCTTCGTCATGCGCTGCGCGTGTCAGCCGCCGTAGATGCGGTCCGGGAACTCCTCCTCGACCTGCGGCAGCTGCGGCTGGATCGAGGTGTCGAGGAACGCGCTGAGGTTGACGTCCTCGGCGGCGGCGCGCAGGTCGTCCAGGTGCAGCAGGCGACGTGTCGCCTCCGCGCGCAGGTCGTTCAGCGCCTTGACGTGCGTGTCGATCTCGTCCGACAGGCCGGTGATGGCGGTGACCTCGGCCTCGATGCCGCTGACCAGACCGCGCAGCGCGGTGGCCAGCGAGTCGGCAGCGCTCGAGGACGACGAGCTGCTGCTGGTGCTGCGCGAGGAGGAGGAGCTGCTGCGCGCGGGGCGCGAGGACGAGGTGCGACGTCCGCCGGCGGACTTGCCGCTCCCGCTGCCGCTACGTCGGCCGGACGTGCCGGTGGCCTTGGTCGCCTTGGTCGCCTTGCGGGGCGTCGCCGTCGCCGCGGCGGTGTCGGTCGGGGTGGTGTCCGGGGTCTCGCTCAAGGTGTCCTCCGTGTCGTCGTCGGCAGAGAAGCCGGCGCAGTCGTGGCGATGATCCTGTCACGTCTGGCTGCGGGAACGATGCGCGTCGGCGTGCGGTCTGTCAGCCGACCACGCGCTGCACGACGGACAACCCGACGAGCGCCAGCATCGCGACGCGCAGCGCACGCGCGCGCGGCTCGTGTGCGGGCCAGGACAGGTACGACAGCCACAGCAGGAGCAGTGCAAGCAGGACGAGCACCGGGACGCCGACGGCGACGGGTGCAGCGAGACCGCCGACGAGCAGCAGCACCACCAGCGCGGGGAGCACGAACGCCGGCCGCGACGACAGCCACAGCAGCACCGGCGCGCTCGCGCGCTCGACCCTGCGGCGCAGTCCGTTCGACGCAGGGCGCAGCGGGGAGGTCACGCGTCTAGCCTTGCACCCGTGCTGGTCGTGACGAGGTTCGACGTCCCGGAGGACTCCTCCGCGACGTTCCTGCCGCGCGCGCAGGCGGCGCTCGCTGCGTTCGCCGCACGGCCGGGCTACCTGCGCGGCCGCATCGGCCGCGCGGCCGACGACCCGACCGCATGGGTGCTGACGACCGAGTGGACCGGCGTGGGCGCCTACCGCCGCAGCCTCTCGGCGTACGACGTGAAGGTCGACGCGGCACCGCTGCTCTCGCTCGGTCGCGACGAGCCCAGCGCCTTCGAGCTGCTGCACTCCGACGACGCGCAAGGACCTGCGGCGACGGCGCCGAGCCGGCGCGCGCACGACGCCGGAGAGGTCGCCGTGGGCGAGGCCTCAGGTCCTGCGTCCAGCGACGTCTAGACGACCTTCGGCTGCAACCCGGTGAGGACGGCCGCGATCGTGTCGGTGTCCTGGTAGGTCAGGCCCAGCGCGCTGACGTGCTGCCACGCGAGGCGTCCGCGCGCGTCGACCACGAACACCGCGCGCTTCGAGAGCCCCAGCCGTCCTGCGGTGCCGTACAGCCGGTGCACTGCCTTGTCGGTGTCGGCCAGCAGCGGGAAGCCCAATGAGCGCTTGGCCGCGAACCGCTCGTGGCTGTCGAGGTCCTGGGTGCTGATGCCCCACAGGACAGCGCCCAGGCCGGTGAGCATGCCGAGATCGTCGGAGTACGAGCACAGCTGCTTGGTGCAGACCGGCGTGTCGTCGCCGGGGTAGAAGGCGAGCACGACCGGCGCTCCCGACTGCGCGGACAGCGTCAGCTCGGTGCGTCCTTCCGGCGTCCAGGCGGGAAGGGTGAAGTCAGGTGCGGGACTGCCGACGTCGAGGGCCACGGACGGAGTGTGGCTCACCGGTAGCCTGACCGCTCACCCGCCGACCGCCAGCCGGACTGGAGCCCCCCGTGAAGAACGACCGCATGGACACCATCGTCAGCCTCTGCAAGAGGCGCGGGCTGGTCTTCCCGAGCAGCGAGATCTACGGCGGCCTGCGCGCCTCCTGGGACTACGGGCCGCTCGGCGTCGAGCTGAAGAACAACGTCAAGCGCCAGTGGTGGAAGGCCGTCGTCCAGGGACGCGACGACGTCGTCGGCCTCGACTCCTGCGTCATCCTGGCCCGCGAGGTCTGGGAGACCTCCGGTCACGTGCAGGCCTTCGTCGACCCGCTGGTCGAGTGCACCTCGTGCCACAAGCGCTTCCGCGCCGACCACCTCGAGGAGGCGTCGGGCAAGGCGCTGAAGGACACCGCGTGCCCGAACTGCGGCAACCGCGACGTGTGGACCGAGCCCAAGATGTTCAACGGCCTGCTGCGCACGCACCTCGGTGTCGTCGAGGACGAGAGCGGCCTGGCCTACCTGCGTCCCGAGACCGCGCAGGGCATCTTCATCAACTACGCCAACGTGGCGCAGAGCGCGCGCAGGAAGCCGCCGTTCGGCATCGGCCAGATCGGCAAGAGCTTCC
>JBKJQM010000247.1:0-4489 GCA_046594005.1 Mycobacteriales bacterium | reverse complement strand
CTTGACCTGGACCATCTGCTCGAGGAAGTCCTCGAGGTCGAAGTCCTTGCCCTCCATCATCTTGCCGGCCATGCGCTCGGCGGTGTCCTGGTCGAAGGACTTCTCGGCCTGCTCGATGAGGGTCAGGACGTCACCCATGCCGAGGATGCGCGAGGCCATCCGCTCGGGGTGGAAGACGTCGAAGTCCTTCAGCTTCTCGCCGGTGGACGCGAACATGATCGGTACGCCGGTCAGGTGGCGGACCGAGAGGGCGGCGCCACCGCGGGCGTCGCCGTCGAGCTTGGTGAGCACGACCCCGGTGAACCCGACGCCGTCCTGGAAGGCCTGCGCCGTGACGACGGCGTCCTGGCCGATCATCGCGTCGACGACGAACAGCACCTCGTCGGGCTGGACGGCGGCGCGGATGTCGATGGCCTGCTGCATCATCTCGGCGTCGATGCCGAGTCGGCCGGCGGTGTCGACGACGACGACGTCGTGGTTCATCCGCTTCGCGTGCTCGATCCCGCGGCGGGCGGCGTCGACCGGGTCGCCGACGCCGGAGCCCTCGTACGGCGCGAAGACGTCCGCGCCGGCCTGCGTGCCGACGACCTCGAGCTGCTGGACGGCGTTCGGGCGCTGGAGGTCGCAGGCCACGAGCAGCGGCGCGTGGCCCTGGCTCTTGAGGTGGAGCGCGAGCTTGCCGGCCAGGGTCGTCTTGCCGGCGCCCTGGAGGCCGGCCAGCATGATCACGGTCGGCGCCGTCTTGGCGTAGCGCAGCAGCCGGGTCTCGCCGCCGAGGATGCCGACGAGCTCCTCGTTGACGATCTTGACGACCTGCTGGGCGGGGTTCAGCGCCTGGCTGACCTCGGCGCCGCGCGCGCGCTCCTTGACGTTGCCGATGAAGGCCTTGACGACCGGCAGCGCGACGTCGGCCTCGAGCAGCGCGATGCGGATCTCGCGCGCGGTGGCGTCGATGTCGGCCTCCGACAGCCGGCCCTTGCCGCGCAGGGAGGTGAAGACCTTGTCGAGGCGGTCGCTCAGGGTGTCGAACACCGGCTCAGCCTAGCCGCGGCGAGACGAGCGCCCGACCCGGTCAGCGGGCCACCCATGGGCTAGGAAGAGCAGCATGACCCCCAACGCAGACAGCGCTCAGGCGTACGCCGCCGTCCAGGAGCGCATGGCCGGGCTCGTGCGGCAGGCGACGCCTGAGCAGCTGGCCGGGCAGGTGCCTGCGTGCCCCGACTGGAGCGTCCACGACCTGCTGGCGCACGTCGTCGGGCTCGCCGTCGACGTCGCCGCCGGCCGCGTCGAAGGCGCCGGGAGCGACCCCTGGACGGATGCGCAGGTGAGCGCGCGCAAGGCCTGCACCGTCGACGATCTGCTCAGCGAGTGGGCGGCGACGCCGCTGACCGATGCACTGCTGTCGTCCGACGCGATGCAGGCGGCGCAGGTGGTGTTCGACCTGACGACCCACGAGCACGACCTGCGGGGGGCGCTGCAGCTGCCGGGCGAGCGGGCCAGCGAGGGCCTGGACGTCGGCTGGGACTGGGCCACGACGGTCCTCGGGCAGCTGCGCGACGGGTACGGCGAGGGGGGCCTGGTGCTGACGACGGAGGACGGGACCCGGACCACGTGCGGCTCGGCGCCCGTCGACAGCGGCGTCACCGCCGACCGGTTCGAGCTGTTCCGGGCGATGACCGGCCGCCGCAGCGCCGAGCAGGTCGCCGCCTGGCAGTGGCACGGCGAACGCGCCGTGGAGCGCCTCTGCCTGCTCCCTGCCCGGCCGACCCCGCTGCAGGAGTGACCTGAGCGCTGGCCAGCCTCAGGCGGTCAGCGCCGCCTGCACCCCGTCCCGGACCAGCTCGCGCAGCACGGGGTCGACGAGCTTGCCGCCGTCCGGGCCCACGACGTAGAAGGCGTCCACGGCGTCGGCGCCCAGCGTCGAGATGTGCGCGGTGCGGACGTCCAGCCCGGCGGCGGCGATCGCGGCGGTGATCCGGTGAAGGACGCCGAGCCGGTCGGGCGCCCGGACCTCCAGCACCGTGGCGGTCTCCGAGGCGTCGTCGACCAGCTCCGCCGACGGCGGCGCGACCGGCAGGCCGGGTCTCGGCGCGTACGCCCTCTCCCGAGACGCGAGCACCTCCTCGAGCGCGAGGTCCCCGTCGAGCGAGCGGCGCAGGTCGTCGCGCACGACGGCCCAGTCGGGCAGCGCCCCGAAGCGGGGCGCCACCCGGCAGACGTTCACCGCCGTCGGGCCGCGGGAGAACACCGATGCCGACCGCACGTCCAGGCGGTGCAGGGCGAGCACGCCGGTGACGGTCGACAGCAGTCCTGGGCGGTCGACGGCGACGACCGTGACCTCGTCCTCCACGGCGTCGAGGGCGAACACCCCGGCTGCGACGAGACGCTCCTGCCAGTCCGCGAGCGCGGCCGGTGCGGCCGGCGCGGCACCGGCGAGCAGCGCGGCGGCCCGGCGGACCAGTCCCTCCACGAGCCCGGCCTTCCAGGACGACCACGCCGCCGGACCGGTCGCCGCCGAGTCGGCCTCGGTCAGCGCGTGCAGCAGCTCGAGCACCTCGGCGGACCCGACGGCGTCGGCCACCGCGCGGGCGGTCGCCGGGTCGTCCAGGTCGCGGCGGGTCGCGACGTCGGGCAGCAGCAGGTGGTGCTCGACCATCGCCACCAGCACGGCGACGTCCTCCGGCGGCAGCCCCAGGCGCGGGGCGAGCGACGCCACCACCTGCATGCCCACGACGGTGTGGTCGCCGGGCAGCCCCTTGCCGATGTCGTGGAGCAGCGCCCCGAGCAGCAGCAGGTCCGGCCGGTGCACCCGGCGGGTCAGGCCTGCGGCCGCGGCGGCCGCCTCGACCAGGTGCCGGTCGACGGTGAAGCGGTGGTAGCTGTTGCGCTGCGGCTTGCTGCGCACGGCCTCCCACTCCGGCAGCCACCGGACGAGCAGCCCGGCCTGGTCGAGCGCCTCGAGGACCTGCACGGCGGGCGGACCGGCGGCGAGCAGCCCGACGAACGCGTCCAGCGCCGGCCGCGGCCAGGGCACCGGGAGGGCCGGGCAGTCCTCGGCGAGGACCGTCAGCGTCCCCGGCGAGATCGGCAGGTCCGCCCAGGCGGCGGCCTGCGCGACCCGCAGCGGCAGCACCGGGTCCGCAGCGGGCGTGGCGTCGCGCGCCAGCACGACCTCGCCGTCCTGCTCGACGACGTCGTCCGCCAGCGGCCGCCGCACCGGGACCACCTGACCGCGCCGGCCGAGCAGTCGGCGGCGGGGCGCCGGTGGGCGTACGCGCCGCCAGGTGGAGTCACCCGCGAACGCCACGGTCCGGCCGGCCGAGGACACCGCGGCCATGAGGGCGTCGGCGTCCTCGTACGACAGCGCCGCTGCCACCGCGTCCTGCTCCTGCAGCAGGAGGCGGTCGACGACCCGCCGGCCCGAGCCGCTGGTGCGGCGGTGCAGCTCGCCGCGGACGTCGAGCAGCACCTCGAGGGCAGCGCGCACGCCGGCGTCCGGCGGGTCGACGACCTGCGCCGCGGCCAGCGCCTGCAGGGCGTGCACGTCGCGCAGCCCGCCGCGGGCGCTCTTGAGGTCGGGCTCGAGCAGGAAGGCGACCTCCCCCTCGGTGCGCGCTCGCTCCAGGACCGCCTCCCGCAGCTCCGGGAGGCGGCGGGCAGCCCCGGCCCGCCAGGCGGCGCGGGTGCGGGTGAGCAGCTCGGCGGACACCGCCGGGTCGCCGGCGACGTGCCGCACGTCGAGCAGCCCGAGCGCGGCCTTGAGGTCCTCGGCGGCCACCGCGAGCGCCTCGTCCACCGTGCGGACGGCGTGGTCGAGGCCGACGCCGGTGTCCCAGACGGGGTACCAGACCTTGTCCGCGAGCGCGGCGACCCCGGACCCGCCCGAGTGCACGAGCACCAGGTCGAGGTCGCTGCCCGCAGCGACCTCCCTCCGGCCGAGCCCGCCGACGGCGACCAGGGACACCCCCGGCCCGGGGTTGCCGAGCAGCTCGGCGAGCCAGCCGTCGTACAGCTCGACCAGCGCTGTCCGCAGCGCGCCCCCACGGATGTCGGAGGCCAGCAGCGCGGCGCGGCGCTCGGGCAGCGGAGTCAGAGCGCCTCGGCCCCGCGCTCGCCGGTGCGCACCCGTACGACGTCGTCGACCGGGGTGGACCAGACCTTCCCGTCGCCGATCGAGTCGGTGCTCGCGGCGGCCACGACGGCGTCGATCACCCGGGTGGCGTCGGCGTCGTCGACGAGCACCTCGATCTTGGTCTTGGGGACGAAGGACACGGTGTACTCCGCCCCGCGGTAGGCCTCGGTGTGGCCGCGCTGGCGGCCGAAGCCCTGCACCTCGGTGACGGTCATGCCGGCCACGCCGACCGCTTCCAGCGCGGTCTTCACGTCGTCGAGCTTGAACGGCTTGATGACGGCGGTCACGAGTCTCATGCGGGACAGCCTCTCATCGTCGACCCATGGTCCGGCCGGCGCCGAAGTCGTACGCCTGCTC
>JBKJQM010000081.1:0-10389 GCA_046594005.1 Mycobacteriales bacterium | reverse complement strand
CTGGACCGACTTCCGGAGCGGGCCGGCGCGGCTCCCTGGCTGCTGGTGCGCGCCCGCCGCGACGAGCCGACAGGACCGCCCTCCGACGACGTCGTGCGCCTGGACCTCGGCCCCCTGGGGCGGGAGCCCGCGCTCGCCCTGGTGCACGCCGTGACCGACGACGCGCCGCTGGCACCGCACATCGCCGCGGAGCTCGTGCTGCGCTCCGGGGGGAACCCGCTGTTCCTCGTCGAGCTGGCCGTGGCGACCGCGCAGGGGCGCGCCGTCGACGACCTGCCCGGGTCGGTCGAGGGGGTCGTCGCCGCGCGCATCGACCGGCTGCAGCCCGCCGACCGCCGGCTGCTCCGGGCCGCGGCTGTGGTCGGACTCGAGGTGGACGCCGACGTCCTCGAGGCCGTGGTCAGCCGCTCCGGCGACACGGTGGAGCCCGACGCGCTGCGCCGGCTCAGCGCCTTCCTGGACCGCACGGGCCCCCGGTCGTTCAGGTTCCGCCAGGCGCTGGTGCGGGAGGCCGCCTACGAGGGTCTGCCGTACAGCCGGCGCGCCGTGCTGCACGGCCACGCCGGGGACGTGCTGGCCGAGCGGGGCGGCGCCGCCGACGACCTGGCCCCCGTGCTGTCGCTGCACTTCCTGCGCGCTCAGCGCTACGAGCAGGCCTGGCAGCAGGCGCGGGCGGCGGCGGCGCGCGCCCACGCCGGGATGGCCCATGCCGAAGCCGCCGAGCTGTACGAGCGGGCGCTCGTCGCGGCCCGCTCGGCCCCGGTACCCGGCGAGGAGGCGGCGCTGACGTGGGAGGCGCTCGGCGACGTGCGCTACCGCCTGGGCGAGTTCGCCAAGGCCGGTGAGGCGTACGCCGAGGCACGTCGCCGGGTGTCGGACCGCGTCGTCGACGCCGCGCGGCTGCACCACAAGTCAGCGCTGTGCGCAGAGCGCTCCGGCTCCTACCGGCAGGCCCTGCGCCTGCTCACGACCGGGGCCAGGCTGGTCGGACCGGAGCCGGCGGACGGGCCCGCGCAGCGCCTCGCGGCCGAGCTCGCAGTCGCGCGCGCCACGGTCCGGCACTGGCAGGGTCGCCACGCGGACGCCGCCCGCGCCAGCCGGCACGCTGCAGAGCTGGCCCGCGGGGCCGGCGCCCACGACGTGCTGGCCGAGGCGCTCGTCTGGCTCGACGTCAGCCGACTCATGCGCGGTGAGGGTGACGGCACCGAGGCCCGCGAGGCCCTCGCCCTACTGGAACGGGTCGGCGACCGGCCGTGGCTGCTGGGCCGCTGCCACAACGAGCTCGGGATCCGGGCCTACTACGCCGGGGACTGGGACGCCGCGCTGCTCTGCTACCAGCGCTGCCGGGCGTCCTTCACCGACGCCGGTGACGCGTGGGCAGCGCTCATGGCGCAGGCCAACGAGGCGGAGCTGCTCTGCGACCAGGGTCGTCTGACGGAGGCCGAGCCGCTGCTGCTGGATGCGCTGCGGGGCGGAAGAGCCTCTGCCGCTCCGGGTTTCGTGGCCTTCGTCACCGGGCTGCTCGGACGCCTGGACGCCAAGGCCGGCCGTTCCGACCTCGCGTTGACGCGGCTGCGCTCGGCCCGTGCGCAGTACGACGCGGTCGGTGAACCCGACGAGGTCGCCGAGACCGATGCGCGCATCGCCGAGGCGCTGGTCCTCGGCGGCGACCCTGCCGCAGCGCTCGCGGCGGTGGAGGCCGTGCAGACCGCGACGACCCCGCTGCTGCTGCGCGTGCGCGGCCAGGCGCTCCAGGGCCTGGACCGCCTGGACGAGGCGGAGGTCGCACTGCGCACCGGCATCGAGGAAGCGCGTCGGGGGTCAGCGCTGCACGAGCTGGCGCTGGGGCTGCACGCGCTGTGCCTCCTGCACGAGGTCGAGGGACGGCCGGTCCCGGCTGATGCCGTCGCCGAGTGCGCCGCCCTGCTGCAGCGCCTGGGCATCGTCGCCGTCGCCCCGCCGGTCCGGCCCGCGGTCACGGTGCCGCAGCAAGCGGTTCCGGGAGCAGGCGCCCGCACCCGCTAGATCATCCGCGGGTCGCCTTCACGGTCGGGGATGCTCACGGTCGCCAGCTGCTCGCCGGCCTGCCTGGTGAGCCTGGCGATGCACGGCGAGCCGAGGGCGACAGCGCCGCAGCGCGGGAGGAGCCCGACGTACCACCCGTCGACCAGCGGCGCCTGGGTCGTGTCGGCTGTCGTGAAGGAGTAGGCCGCTGCCATGCACACCCCCCACTGCGAGGAGCCGTTGTTGGTGGCCCACTGGACGGCCTTCTTCGACCAGCGCAGCTGCACGGTCTTGTCGTGGTCGGCGAGGTCGACGGTGACGGGGCTCCGGTAGGGGTTGAGCTCCCCGACGGTGCCGCCCACGTCCGGGTTGCAGGCGCCCACAAACGATGGCCCGTAGGTGTCGACTCCGACGCCGAAGGTGAGCGCTGCGCCCACGGCCGGGCCGGTGGCCGTGGAAGGCAGCACAGCGCTGACCGCGGCGGTGGTGCCGGAGCTGGAGCTGTTCGCGCTGCACTGGAGCGGGCAGCGCACGTAGAACGGCAGGACGTCGAAGGTGCCTGTGTCGGTCACTGACGGCACCGCTCCGCCGGCCAGTGTCGCGATGAGGCGGAAGCCCCGGCCGAGGTTCCCAGCGGAGACGGAGTTGTCGCCCGCCGCCGGCAGGCAGGCGCCGTCGGCGTCCGGCGCCGATCCGAACGTCACCACTCCTGCTGCCGTCTTCCCGTCGCCGTTGACGTGCAGGGCCGCCGAGGCCCCGTCCGTGGAGAGCGTCACGGCCGTCGGCGGGAGTCCGGTCACGACGTTGCCTCCTGCATCCAGGACGCGGACGACGGGAGCGGGACACATGGTGAGCGCTGCCGCGGGATCGCTCGACGGGGACACCTGCACGGTGGAGGCGCCCCGAACGATCTCCAGGTGGTCCGGTGGGCCACCGCCGATGTAGACGACCGGGTCGGGGCCGACCCGCGTGACGTCGTTGCCCGCTCCGCTGAAGTCGTTCGACTGCTTGACCTGCGTCCTGAGCGGGACGATCGCCGAGGTCGTCCCTGCGGCGACCGGGATGGACAGCCTGACCGCCCTGCCGGGCGTGGCGGCAAACGTCGTGCCGGGGCCGGGGTTCGTCAGGCGCAGCACGGTGTCCGAGCCCTCCGTACGGCTTGTCACCGTCCAGGCGCCGACGGGGGCAGTGACGGAGGCGCCGACGGCGGTGAGGCTCGTGCCGGCGAACCGCACCTCGACCGAGCCGAACGACTGCGTGCTGGTCAGGCTCTTGCCGGTGCTCGGGTCGACGCAGGGCTTGCAGTTGGACAGGTCCACCACGGCCGGCGACGTCGTGGACGCGTAGACCGCCGCCGGTGTCGCCGAGTAGTACTTGGTCGACGGTGCGGCCACGGCGGGCTGCACCGCGGTCGCGGCCGTGAGCAAGAACGCGATCATCACGCACGCGGTGGCGCGGGGGCCTCGCTGAGCTCTGGACACGTCGTTCCTCTCGGTCATGCGGTAAGGTGGCGGGTCATGCCACCGGGACGGAGTCGGTTGCGTGCTCCTGCACGCCGACCTCCACCGGTCGGTAGGACGGGTGCGTGCGGGCAAGGCGGGTCGACATCCCGGAGAGCAGCGCCGGGGAGGCGGGCGCGTCTGTCAGGGCATCCAGGAACGCCGCGCCCTCGATGCGCAGGAAGCTGCACGGGCCGAGCGTGCGGACGGTCGCGGTGCGCGGGATCCGCTGCAGCAGGCCGATCTCGCCGAAGTACGCCGGGGCCTGCATCGTCCGCACGTGCTCGACGCGGCGGCCTTCGCCGCGGGCGAGGACCTCGACCTCGCCGTCCACGAGGATCCACAGCGCGTCGGCCGGCTCCCCCTCGACGACGACGTCGCGGGCCCCGTCGGGCTGGAGCACCTCGACGGAGGCCGCTGCCAGCCGCTCCAGGGCGGCGCGGGTCGCGCCCTGGAGCAGGCCCAGGCCCTCCAGGACGGCGATCCGCGGACGGAGCTCCTCGAGCCGCCGGGCGCCGGTGCGGTCGAGGGCCGCAACCCAGGGGTAGGCGGCCAGCACCGCGAGCGGGACAGCGACCCCGAGGAGGACCAGCGTCGTGTCAAGGCCCAGCGTTGACAGCAGCAGCGGCGTGACCAGTGCGCCGAGGCTGATGGCCCCGAGCACCAGTGCCATGAAGACACCGAACACGCGCGCGATCAGGTCCGGCGCGAGCGAGCGCTGGAGCGCGGTGACCGCCAGTGTGTCGACGACCATCGTCCCGGCGCCACGCACGACGACGAGCACGAAGGCCAGCTCGGGCTGGTCCACCCACACCAGCAGCGCCGTCGGCACGCAGTAGACGACCATCCCGACCGTGATGACGGCGCCCAGCCGGGGGACGGCGCCCAGCCTGTTGACCAGGCCGGCAGCCAGCAGGCCGCCCACGCCCAGGGCCGCGAGCAGGTAGCCGAAGTTCTCACCCGTGCCGAGCTTGTCCTCGCTCAGCACGACGAACAGCACCGTGTCGGTCCCGTAGACGAAGCTGGCCAGCACGCTGAACCCGACCAGCAGCGCCGCGGTGGAGGACGTCCCGATCGCCCGCACCCCCACCAGCACCTGCTGCAGGGGCCCGCCGTCCTCGCGCACGTCCGTCGTGCGGCTGCGCACCGACAGGCGGCTCACCATCACAGCCGAGGCGAGGAAGGTGAAGGCGTTGAACCCCGTGACGACCGACGGCGGCGCCACCAGCAGCAGCACCGCAGCGATCGCCGGCCCGACGAGGACCGAGATGTTGTCGATCGCGGCGTTCGCCCCGTTCGCGGCGGCGAGGTCCTCCTCCTCCACGATCTGCGGGACCATGGCGGAGGTCGCCGGCACGTAGACGCAGCCGGTCGTCGTCGTGAGCGCCGCCAGCAGGATCACGAGCAGCACTGGCCCGCCCACCGCCATCGTGCCGGCCATGGCCACCATGAAGACGGCGCACAGCAGGTCTGAGCTGATCATCACGCGGGTGCGCTCGAACCGCTCTGCGACGACGCCGGCGTAGGAGCTCAGCAGCAGCGCCGGCACGAAGCGCCCCAGAGCCACAGCACCCACCCAGGCGGAGGAGTGGGTCTCGGTGTAGACGTACGCGACGATCGCGACGTTGTAGGCCCAGCTGCCGAGGACCGAGACGGTCAGCGCGCCGAGCAGCCAGCGCAGGTCGGGGTAGCGAAGCGCGCGGCGGTAGGAACCCCTCGCGCTGCCTTCCATGGCAATCCCCCCAGACCCGGTGAACAACGTCCACCGTGTCGGGGTGCGCGGTCAAGCGCCATGGTCAGTCCGGACCACGTTGACCGGAACTGCTAGACGTTGAAGCCGAGTGCCCGCAGCTGCTCGCGCCCGTCATCGGTGATCTTGTCCGGTCCCCACGGCGGCATCCACACCCAGTTGATGCGCACGTCGTCGACGAGCGGCGCGAGGGCGTTGCGCGTCTGGTCCTCGATGACGTCGGTCAGCGGGCAGGCCGCCGACGTCAGCGTCATGTCGAGCGTGACCGTGTTGTCCTCGTGGACCTGGTTGCCGTAGAGCAGACCGAGGTCGACCACGTTGATCCCGAGCTCGGGGTCGACGACGTCCTTCATGGCCTCGGTGATGTCGTCCTCGCTGGGCCGCGGACGGGGTGCGTCGCTCGCGGTCGGGGTGTCGAGCACGGTCTCGGGGGTGGTGTCGGTCATGAGGTCTCCTCGGTCGATGTGACTGCCTGCGCAGTCGCGTCCTTCCACGCCATCCAGCCCAGCAGCGCGCACTTCACCCGAGCCGGGTAGCGGCTGACACCGGCGAAGGCGATGCCGTCCTCGAGCACGTCCTCGTCCGGCTCCAGCTGCCCGCGGCTCTGCATCAGCTCGAGGAACGCGTCGCTGGTCTGCAGCGCCTCGTCGACGGCCTTGCCGATCACGAGGTCGGTCATCACGGACGTGCTGGCCTGGCTGATCGAGCAGCCCTGCCCGTCGTACGACACGTCCTGCACGACGCCGTCCGCGACCTTCACGCGCAGCGTCACCTCGTCGCCGCAGGTCGGGTTCACGTGGTGGACCTCGACGTCGTACGGGTCGCGCAGGCCCTTGTGGTGGGGGTTGCGGTAGTGGTCCAGGATGATCTCCTGGTACATCGACTCGGTGCTCATCCTCGGCTCCAGAAGCGCTGGACGGTGGTGATGCCTTCCAGCAGCACGTCGATCTCGGCCTCGGTGTTGTAGAGGTACGACGACGCCCGCGTCGTCGCCGGCACGCCGTAGCGGCGGCACACGGGGGCGGCGCAGTGGTGACCGACCCGCACGGCGATGCCGAGCTCGTCCAGCGACTGCCCGACGTCGTGCGGGTGGACGTCCTCGATCGCGAAGGACACTGCTGAGCCGCGCATCTCGGTCGTGTCGGGTCCGATGACCGCGACGCCGTCCAGGAGCCGGATGCCGTCGAGCAGCCGTTCCGTGAGCACGCGCTCGTGGGCCGTGATGCGGTCCAGGCCGAGCTCCTGCAGGTAGTCGCAGGCAGCGGCCAGCGCGACGGCCTGGCTGATCACCGGGGTGCCCGCCTCGAACCGCTCCGGCGCGGGTGCGTATGTGGAGCACGCCATCTCGACGACCTCGATCATCGAGCCGCCGCCCATGAACGGCGGCATCGCGTCGAGCAGCTCGCGACGGCCCCACAGGACGCCGATGCCCGACGGGGCGAGCATCTTGTGGCCGGTGGCGACGAAGAAGTCCGCGCCGAGCCCCTGCACGTCGACGACCTGGTGCGGCGCCGACTGCGCACCGTCGATGAGCACGTACGCGCCGACCTGACGGGCCCGGGCGACGAGGACCTCGACCGGGTTGGCGGTGCCGAGGATGTTGCTGACGTGGACGAAGGCAAGCACCTTGGTGCGCTCGTTGACCAGCGTGTCGAGGTCGGTCAGGTCCAGCCGGCCGTCGTCGGTGAGCGGGATCCAGCGCAGCGTGGCGCCGGTGCGCTCGCAGAGCATCTGCCACGGCACGAGGTTGGAGTGGTGCTCCATCTCGGTGACGCAGACCTCGTCGCCGGGACCGAGGGCGAAGCGCGAGCCGGCGGCAGCGTTGCCGAAGGAGTAGGCGACGAGGTTGTAGGCCTCGGTGGCGTTCTTGGTGAACACGACCTCGTGCGAGTCGGCCGCGCCCAGGAAGCGGGCGACGGTGTCTCGAGCCGCCTCGTACGCGTCGGTGGCCTCCTGCGACAGCGTGTGCACGCCGCGGTGGACGTTGCTGTAGTGCTGCTCGACGAAGTCGCGCTCGGCGTCCAGCACCTGGCGCGGCTTGTGGGAGCTCGAGGCGTTGTCGAGGTAGACCAGCGGCCGGCCGCCGATCCTGCGCGACAGCACCGGGAAGTCGGCACGCACCTTCTCCACGTCATACGTGGAGAGCAACGCGGTCATGCCGTCGTCACCACGCCGGGGACCACCGGACCGGTGGGCAGCGAGCGGCCGCCTGCGGGCACGCCGGCGCCCTCGTACTTGGTGTAGCCGTGCGCCTCGAGCTCGTCGGCCAGCTCGGGGCCGCCCTGCTCGACGATCTTGCCGCCGACGAAGACGTGCACGAAGTCGGGCTGGATGTAGTTGAGGATCCGCGTGTAGTGCGTGATCAGCAGGACCCCGGTCTGGCCGCCCTCGCGGACGCGGTTGACGCCCTCGGAGACGACGCGCAGCGCATCGACGTCGAGTCCGGAGTCGGTCTCGTCGAGCACGGCGATCTTGGGCTGCAGCAGCTCGAGCTGGAGGATCTCGTGGCGCTTCTTCTCGCCGCCGGAGAAGCCCTCGTTGACGTTCCGCTCGGCGAAGGTCGGGTCCATCTTCAGCTTCGCCATGGCCTCGCGCTGCTCCTTGACCCACAGACGCAGCTTGGGGGCCTCGCCGCGCACGGCGGTCGCCGCGGAGCGCAGGAAGTTCGACACCGAGACGCCCGGGACCTCGACGGGGTACTGCATCGCGAGGAAGACGCCGGCGCGGGCGCGCTCGTCGACGGACATGGCCAGCACGTCCTCGCCGTCGAGCGTCACGGTGCCGCCGGTGACGGTGTACTTCGGGTGGCCGGCGATGGCGTAGGCCAGGGTCGACTTGCCGGAGCCGTTCGGGCCCATGATCGCGTGCGTCTCGCCGGCCCTGATGGTGAGGTCGACGCCGGTCAGGATGGTCTTGTCGTCGACGGCGACCGTCAGGCCGCGGATCTCCAGGGTGGACATGTGTCAGGACTCCATCTGCACGAGGACGTCGTCGCCCTCGACGGTCACGGGGAAGGTGGGCACGGGCTTGGTGGCGGGCAGCCCCGTGGGCTTGCCGGTGCGCAGGTCGAACATCGAGCCGTGCAGCCAGCACTCGATGTGACCGTCCTCGACGTCGCCCTCCGAGAGCGCCACGTCGGCGTGCGAGCAGACGTCGGAGAGGGCGAAGACCTCGCCGTTCGACCGCGCGATGCAGACCGGCTTGCCGGCGAGCTCGACGCGCAGCGCCGTGTCGTCGGCCAGGTCGGACAGCGCGCACGCCCGCAGCGGGGCGCTCACGCGAACGCCCGCTCGAGCTCGGCCTCGATGGTCGCCATGAGGCGCTCCGCGAGGGCCGGGACGCCGATGTCCTCCACGACGTCGGCGAAGAAGCCGCGCACCACCATGCGGCGGGCCACATCGGTCGGGATGCCGCGCGACTGCAGGTAGAACAGCTGCTCGTCGTCGAAGCGGCCGGTGGTCGAGGCGTGGCCGGCACCGGCGATCTCGCCGGTCTCGATCTCGAGGTTGGGCACCGAGTCGGCGCGCGCCTCGGGCGTCAGCAGCAGGTTGCGGTTGAGCTCGTAGGTGTTCGTGCCGGTGGCGGCAGCGCGGATGAGCACGTCGCCGACCCAGACGGTGTGCGCCTCGTTGCCGTGCAGCGCCGACTTGTAGAGGACGTTGCTCCGGCAGCTCGGCGCGCTGTGCTCCACCAGGAGGCGGTGCTCGAGGTGCTGGCCGCCGTCGGCGAAGCAGACCCCGCGCAGCTCGGCATCGCCCCCGGGGCCGGTGAAGTCCACGGTCTCGTTGACGCGCACCAGGTCCCCGCCGAGGGTGACCTGCGTCGACACCAGGGTCGCGTCGCGGCCGAGGCGGCTCGCGACGTGGGCCCCGTGCACGGTGTCGGCCGCCCAGTCCTGGACCTGCACGAGGCGCAGCGCCGCGCCGTCGCCGACGAGGACCGAGACGACAGAGGCGTAGTGGGCGCTGCCGACGTGCTCGATCACGACCGTGAGGCGGGCCTGCTCGGCGACCTCGACGACGACGTGACCCCAGACGACCTGGTCCGTGCCGGTGCCCGTCAGGCGGACCACCACGGGCGCGTCGGTCTCCAGCGCCTTGGGGACGCGGACGACGAGCGCGTGCCCGGCGCGCTGCAGGGCGAGCGCCGCGAGGCGGTCGACGGGCAGCGGGCTGACGACACCCAGGCTGGCGAGGTCACCGGAGGCCACCTCGAGAACCTCGACGCCCTCGGGCACGTCCGTCTCCACCTGGAGCCGGGCGTCAGACGGGGCGCCGCCGAGCAGCACTCGCACACGGTCGAGCGGCGTGAAGCGCCACTCCTCCTCGCGGCCCGTGGGTGCGCCGAAGACCTCGGGGTCGGCGGAGCGCACGCGCTCGGGTCGCACGTCGGCGGGACTGCGGGGGGTCGAGGGCTTGACGCCGACGGCCACGGCGCCGTCCATGACGCCGCCGGTCTCCTTCAGCGCCGCGCGCTCCGTCGAGAGGGCGTCCGTCATGGACGACGAGCTAGCCAACGGAACCCTCCATCTGCAGCTCGATGAGCCGGTTGAGCTCGAGCGCGTACTCCATCGGGAGCTCGCGGGCGATCGGCTCGACGAACCCGCGCACGACCATGGCCATGGCCTCCTGCTCGGTCATGCCCCGGCTCATCAGGTAGAAGAGCTGGTCCTCGCCGACCTTCGAGACGGTGGCCTCGTGGCCGAGCGACACGTCGTCCTCGCGGACGTCGACGTAGGGGTAGGTGTCGGAGCGGCTGATGGTGTCGACCAGCAGCGCGTCGCAGACCACGTTGCTCTTCGAGCCGGTCGCGCCCTCCTGGACCTGGACCAGTCCGCGGTAGGAGGTGCGGCCACCGCCGCGCGCGACGGACTTCGACACGATGTTGCTGGTCGTGTTGGGCGCCGCGTGCACCATCTTCGCGCCGGCGTCCTGGTGCTGTCCCTCACCCGCGAAGGCCACCGACAGGGTCTCGCCGGACGCCCGCTCACCGAGCAGGTAGCAGGCGGGGTACTTCATCGTGACCTTGGAGCCGATGTTGCCGTCGATCCACTCCATGCGGCCGCCCTCGTGCACGGCGGTGCGCTTGGTGACCAGGTTGTAGACGTTGTTCGACCAGTTCTGGATCGTCGTGTAC
>JBKJQM010000463.1:0-3306 GCA_046594005.1 Mycobacteriales bacterium | reverse complement strand
CCAGAACGGCGCGTGCACGTGCGGGGCGGCCTCCGAGCCGAACAGCTTGAGCGCGACGTAGGGGCCCACGGCACCACCGGTGAAGCGCACGAAGGAGTACGCCGCGGAGGCCACCGGGCGCTCGACGGGCGCCGCCCCCATGACCGCCTCGGTGATCAGCGTGTTGTTGTTGCCGATGAAGGCACCCGAGGCGATGATCCCGACGGTCACGACGACCGCGTTGTCGGCCCAGATCGCCATGATCGCGAGGTCGGCGGTGAACAGCACCAGCGTCGCCAGGATCGCCGGGACGGTGCCGATGGCGCGCTGCACGATCGGTGCGACGACCACGGAGACGAGCGCGACCAGCAGTCCCCAGCCGAAGTAGATCCAGCCGATCTCGATGATGCCGGCCTCCGGCAGTGCGAACGGCCCGGCGGCGAGGATCGTGAAGAAGCCGATGTTGTAGAAGATCGCGGTCAGGGCGATCAGCAGCAGGGGCTTGTGGCCGAGGGCGCGGAACGGGTCGGCCAGCGACGTACGACGTCCGGTCGGCGGCGTGCTCGGCAAGAAGATCGAGGTCGCCACCAGGGCGATCACCATCAGCACCGAGACGCCGAAGAACGGGGCGCGCCAGGAGTGCTCGCCCAGGACGCCGCCGATGAGCGGGCCTGAGGCGATGCCGATGCCCAGGGCGGCCTCGAACAGGATGATCGCCTGCCCGGTCGAGCCCTTGGCCGACATCACGATCGTGGCCAGCGCCGTCGCGACGAACAAGGCGTTGCCCAGCCCCCAGCCGGCCCGGAAGGCGACGATGGCGCTCACGGAGTTCGACGCGCCCGCGAGGGCGGCGAAGATGATGATCAGCACGAGGCCCGAGAGCAGGGTGCGCTTGGCGCCGATGCGGCTCGAGACGACCCCGGTGACCAGCATCGCGATGCCCATGATCGCCATGTAGCTGGTGAACATCAGCGAGACCTGGCTGGGCGTCGCATCCAGCTGGGAGGCGATCGACTTCAAGATGGGGTCGACGAGACCGATGCCCATGAATGCGATGACACAGGCGAAGGCGACGGCCCAGACGGCACGGGGTTGCTTCAGCATGACTTCCTCTGCTGGTGTGCTCAGTCGTCGTGGCTGAGCAGGTCGGACAGGACGGCCACCGCGGTGGCGAGCTCCTCGGGGGAGCGTCCGGACGCCTCGATCCGCGAGGCCACGAGGGTGGCGTTGCGGCGGCGTACGGAGGTGAGCACCTGGCGCCCGGCGCCGGTCATCGTGACCAGCGTCGAGCGTGCGTCGTCGGGGTGCGGCTCGCGCTGCACCCAGCCCTTCTGGGACAGGCCGTTGACCAGACCGGTCATGGTCGGCTGGCTGCACCGGTCTGCCTGCGCCAGCGCGCTGACCGTGCTGGGCCCAAGCTCGTCGAGCAGGCTCATCAGGCGGGTGCTGGCGGCCGGCATGTCCGAGGTGTTGCGGCGGACCTCGCGCACCAGGCGGGCGCTGAGCACGACGAGGTCGTTGCTCAGCTGACGCACGGACTGGTTGCTCACGACCACTACTTTACATAGGCAACCTATGTATGCCCAGCGGAGGTCGGCGCATGTCCGGACTGCGAATGTGGCGCCAGCAACGGATGAGCGCAGCGGCGGCCACCTCGCCCACATTCGCAGTCCGAGTGCGCCGACAGCTCGCCCGACCCCGCCGAGCCGTCCCTAGAAGGGCGGCCGGCCGGTGCCCGCGATCCGGAAGCGCCCCCACGGGTCGACGTCGGAGAGGCGCTTCTCGGCCGAGCCCTGCGGCGTCGCGAGGGTCGCGGTCGCGCCCGAGGCTGGGGGAGCGCGTCGTCGTGGCCGACCCGGCCCTAGCGGCGCCACGCACTCTGGACCCCGGGAGCCAGCCGCCCGGAGGTCATACGGTGGGGCCGTTACGAGCACCAGGTCGTATGACGTCTCGCGGGAGGTCATACGTCGCGGTGCTTGTCGCGACCACTTCGTATGACGTCGCCGGGGCCCCGCGCTCCGCCCCGGAGGAGGTCGACGCTCGCCGGCCGCTGGTCGGGACGTGCGCCGGAGCGAGCAGTGCATCCGGCGCCCTCCGGGGCCTCGAAAGTTGTCCACAGATTTCGCACAGGTGTTCTCATGTGGTTGCGGTGGTGGGAGAATGGGCCCATGAGCAGCCACCCCCACGCCCGGGCCCACCCGGTTCGCGCGTTCGCCCGGCAGCTCACCGCACGCCTCGACCAGCTCGCCCCGACCGCCGTCTGGTCCATGACCCCGGCCGACCAGCGCGACACCCTCCGGGAGCTGGCCCAGGCCGAGTCCCAGCTCGCCGCCCTCCGGCTCAGGGTGCTCGCCGAGGCCGACAGGTCCGGTGCCACCGACACCGAGGCCGCCTGCAGTGCCGCGGACTGGCTTGCGGTGCAGACCCAGCAGGTACGGCGAGCAGTGCGCTCCGACCTGCACCTGGCTCGCGCCGTCGAGGGGCACGACCAACTCGCGGAGGCGATGAGCCACGGCGAGGTGAACCTCCCGCAGGCCCGCGCGATCACCCACGCTCTGGACCGGCTGCCTGATTCCGGTGAGTTCGCCGTCACCGATTCGGACCGCGCGAAGGCCGAGGCTCACCTGGTCGCCCTGGCCGCGCACCATGACGCCAAGGAGCTGGCGATCCTGGGCCGCAAGGTCTTCGAGGTCATCGCTCCGGAGGTGGCCGAGGAGTTCGAGGGCAAGGCACTGGCCGACCAGGAGGCCGCAGCCCTGCGCCGGACGATGTTCACGATGCGCGAGGACGACGAAGGCACCTGCCACGGACGGTTCCGGATCCCGGTGCTGCACGGCCACATCCTGCAGAAGTTCCTCCTCGCCATCGCCTCACCCGCCCGCCGCACCGGCGGGCCGGACACGGGACCCGACACCGACGCCGACTCCGTGGGCGCAGGAGTCGACGCGGACGGCGGCGAGGCGGACGGCGGCGCCGATGCGGCCAGCGGCCTCGGAATGGGCATCGACACCGACCTGCCGCCCTCGGTCCACCAGGGGCTCGCGTTCTGCCAGCTCCTAGAGGCGATCCCGGCGAAAGACCTCCCGACAGCAGGCGGCGTTTCGGCGACGATCGTGGTGACGATGACCCTCGAGCAGCTCACCGCCGCCGTGGAAGCGCACGGGATCTGTGACCTCGACACCGGCGGCCAGCTCACCGCCGGCGAAGCCAGACGCCTGGCCTGCACCGCCGGGATCATCCCCGCCGTCCTCGGCGGGAAGTCCGAGCCCCTCGACCTCGGCCGCAGACGCCGCTTCCACTCACCGGCCCAACGGCTCGCGATGACGT
>JBKJQM010000164.1:0-3708 GCA_046594005.1 Mycobacteriales bacterium | reverse complement strand
TCCTCGACCTGCGCGTGTTCGACCTGCTCTACGGCGCTGACCTCTCCGAGGCCGGCAACGACACCCTGACCGGCTCGGACAGGTCACCGCCGTAGAGCAGGTCGAACACGCGCAGGTCGAGGAAGAACGGGTCGTCCGCCTGTCCGACGAAGCTGCTTCCGCCCTCGGTGCCGGTCGTCGGCGTGATCGCCTCGTCGCGCAGGGCCGCGTAGTTGGGCATCGAGGCCTCACCCACGTTCGAGGGCGCCACCTTCCCGCCGTCGACCAGCGTGGTGGCCTTGCCGTCCTTGTCGATCTCCTCGAGCCTGTAGGTCTGCTTGAACAGCAGCGTCGGGTCGTCGAAGGAGTTCACCGGGCCGTTGTTGTAGAGGAAGGTGCTGTCGCCCCGCTTGTCGTCGTTGGCGAACGTCCAGCGGTAGGTCTTGTTCGCCACGGCGTCGCCGTCGGTGTCGACCTTGATGTCGTACTGGTAGCCCGCTGCGCCCCACGGGTAGAAGTTCGGGCCACCCGACGGGTCCTGGAACGGGATCCAGTTGGCGATCAGGGTGACGCTGTTCGGGTCGTCCGGGCTGACGAACGCGTACGTGTCGGTGTTGTCGACCAGCGGGTTGGCTGCGGTCAGCGGGGCCTCCCGGTGGCTGGAGGCGCCGCTGGTCCCGGGCCCGAGTAGTGCGGCCGAGCCCGTGAGAGCCACTCCTGCTGCGGTCAGAGCCGAGGCCGCGCGACGGCGGCGCCCGTGCTGTGAGGGACGGTTCATGGTTCTCCTCAGGTCCGGCTCGAGAGCCGACGTCCGAGCACCGACTGGCACCCGGCTCGCCCGTCTTTCGGCGGCCGGTGGGCTGCGGTTCAGATACCGGTCTGGATCAGGACATCACGGACGAAGGCAGGCAGGTCTCGCGCCTCGTCAGCCCCGGGCGCGGTACCGGGCCGTGAGGACGTCCAGGAGGTCGTCGGGGAGGGGCGCCGGGTCGGGCTCAGCCGTGAGCTCGAGCATGCGCCGGACCTGGTCGACGTAGCCCGCGCAGTGCTCGCAGACGGCGAGGTGCGCCTCGACGGCGGCGCGGTGGTCCGGGTCCAGGGCGCCCTCGAGGTACTCGGTGACGACCTCGACGAGGCGCTGGCAGACGATGCTGCGGGAGCGGCGGAGCCTGCTCATGAGGTGCTCCTCTCGTCGTGCGGTGCGGGCGGTGCGGGGTCGTCGGACGGGGTGCGGCCCGGGCTCGCTCTGCCCGTGCTGCCGGCTCGGGGGAGCGCGGCTGCCGGAGGCTCGGGACGTGCGTCGACGGCGTACGCCTCGAGCGCAGCCCGGACCCTGCTGCGGGCCCGGTGGAGCAGCACGCGCTGGTTGCCGGCGCTCAGGCCCAGGACCTCGGCGGCCTCGTCCGCGTCCAGACCGAGGACGTCGCGCGCGGTGATGACCTCGCGCTGCCGCGCCGGGAGGGCCGCGATGGCAGCGTCGATGACCTGGCGGAGCTCGCCGGCGGCGAGGCGGTCCTCGGGATCGGTGTCCCAGCGGTGCGGGGGGCTGGACCAGGTCCCCGCGGGGGCGCCGTCGCGGCCGGTGTGGAACCGGGAGGGGTCCACCGCGGGCGCGTGCTCGTCCCGCCAGGCACTGGAGAAGGGCAGCACCCGCGCGTCCTTCACACCTGTGCGGCGGGCCTTGTTGACCAGGATCCCGCACACCCAGGTCTTCAGCGACGAGCGCCCTTCGAACGAGTCGAGCGAGTCGACGACGACGAGCCAGGTGTCCTGCACGGCGTCCTGGGCGCTCTGGGCGTTGGAGGTGTAGGTGCGGGCGAGCCGCATCAGCACCGGGTTCAGCGCGACCACCACCTCACGGAACAGCGCCTCGTCCCCGGCCCGCAGCCGCTCGAGCACGTCCCGGTCGTCGGAGGCGGCACCGCTCGACGGACGGCGCGGCGCGGCCGTGCCGGGTGCGCCGGCGCGGTGACGCCCCCGCTGCGAGGGCACGCCGCTCATGCGCGGACCACGCAGCAGGTGGGCCCTCGGCGGACGTCGTCGTCCCGGGAAGGGAGGTCCCGCTCGAGCGCTGGAGCAGTCGTCATGGCACTCACTCCTTGGTGCCGGCACGGTGCCCGGCCTCGTCGTGCCACGGACGGGCGCAGCGTTGCACCTGCCTGCTCGTGGCGCATCAGCACCCGGCCGGGGGTCAGCTCGCGGTCAGCTCACGGCACAGGCTGGTCGGCACGATCGAGCGCAGTGCGATCACGCCCTGGTGCGACCGGGACTTCACCGTGCCGAGGGGGACGCCGAGCGCACGCGCGGCCTCCCGCTGCGACAGCCCCTCGAGGAAGCACAGGCGCACGGCCTCGCGGTGCGGGTCCGGCACCTGGGCCAGGGCTCGGCGCAGCTGCCGGACCGTGTCGTGGCGGGTCGCCGCGGACTCCGGTCCCGGCGCCTCGTCGAGGTGGGACTCCAGCCGGTCCTCGTGCGCCCAGCGGTCGTTCTGCCGCTGGCGCTGCCGTACGACGTCGACCGCCTTGTGGTGCGTCAGGCTCAGGAGCCAGCGCAGGGCCGACCCGCGCTGCGGGTCGAAGCGGTCGGCGACGCGCCACACGTCGAGGAAGACGTTCTGCACGACGTCGTTGACCCAGTCGTCGCACGCGAGGACGCCGCGGGCGCGTCCGGCACAGGCCGCAGAGTGCCTCCGGTACAGGCCCTCGAAGCTGGCGACGTCCCCCGCCGCGACACCCGCCAGGAGCGCGGCGTCCGACAGGGAGCCGGCGTCGCGACTCATGCCGCACCGGCCGGCACCAGCTGGCGGACGTCCGCGGCGGCGGCGTCGCCCTCGTGCAGCGTCGTCCGCAGGCCGCTGGCGAGCGGCTCGACGTACCGGCGGATGGCCAGCGCAGCAGCGGCGCCCTCACCCGCAGCGCTCGCCGCCTGCTTGGTGGAGCCGCTGCGCACATCACCGGCGACGAACAGGCCGGGGACGCTCGTGCTCATGCCGACGTCAGCCAGGACGAACCCCGCGTCGTCCAGCCCGACGAGCCCGTCGACCAGGGCGCTGTTGGGCCGGAGCCCGATGAAGACGAACGCCCCCTCGGCGGGCAGCTGCTCGGTGGTCCCGTCCCGTTCGACGACCAGCGCCTCGAGCCGGCCTGCCGCGTCGGTGCGGAAGCCGGTCGGCGTCGCCCCGGTGACGACGGAGACCTTGTCGTGCGCGAGCGCCTTCTCCACGACCAGCCGGCTGGCCGACAGCCCGGCGTCGCGCGTCACGATCGTCACGCGCGCGGCGAAGCGCGTGAGGAACAGGCTCTCCTCGACGGCGCTGTTGCCGCCGCCGATGACGACCACGTCCCTGTCGCGGTAGAACGGCCCGTCGCACGTCGCGCAGAAGTGCACGCCGGCGCCGATCAGCTCGTCCTCCCCGTCGATGCCCAGCCGCCGGTAGGTGGAGCCCAGGGCGAGCAGCACCGCGAACGCCGCGTAGGACCGGCCGTCCCCGGTCTCGACGACGCGGTAGGTGCCGTCGACGCGTACGGCCGTGACCTCCTGGGCCGAGAGGATCTCGACCCCGAAGCGCTCGGCCTGCGCTTTCAGGCGGCCGGCGAACTCGTCACCGGTGACCCCCTCCGGGAAGCCGGGGAAGTTGTCCAGCCGGTCGGTGACGCCGGCCTGCCCGCCGACGCCGCCGCGCTCGACCACCAGGACCGACAGACCCTCGCGTGCTGCGTACAGCGCCGC
>JBKJQM010000454.1:0-12189 GCA_046594005.1 Mycobacteriales bacterium | reverse complement strand
CCTTTTGATGGGTCTGCACCGTGTTGATGACCACGTGCTCGCCGTCGGTGTCGACCCACACCTGGGTCAGCTGCGGCGAGCTGTCGGGCATCGTGGTCGCGAGGTAGCAGGTGCTCGGCTGCTGCAGCAGCGTGCGCAGCTCGTCGTCCAGCTCCACGGGTCCTCCGTCGTTCGAGGGCGCCTGCTCGGCAGGACGCAGCCGGTGGACGTCGTGACGTGGCCGGGGTGCCACCGCGTCCGTGCGTCCTCGGGAGCGGCGAGGCTACCGGCTTGGCACCTCTTCACGTCCGGCTGTCAGTCGACGGCGGGCGCGGGGTCGGGCGAGGTGGGCGCCCCCTTCTGCCCGAAGAACGAGTGAGCACAGGCCACGCCGGCGACGACGCCCGAGGCAGCCGCGACCGCCACGAGCTGCAGGCCGGGGGTCACGTCGCCGGCCGCGTAGACGCCCGGCACCGAGGTCAGGCCCTCGGAGTCCACGGCGACGTAGCCCTCGTCGTTGAGCTCGCACCCGAGCGACGTGGCGAGGTCGACCCGCGGCTGGTGCGCGACGGAGAACAGCACCATCGAGCACTCGAGGACATCGCCGCCCTCGAGCTCCACGCCGGTGAGGTCGCCGCGGGTACCGAGGAACCGCACCGCGTTGCGCTCGAGCAGCTCGATCTCCTGCTCGGCGAGCTCGGTGCGGCAGCTGTCGTCGCCCTGGAAGCGGATGCCGTTCGTGACGACCGTGACCGCGGCGGCCCAGTTCTTGAGCGTCTCCGCGAAGCCCACCAGGCGCGCGTCCCACCCGAGGGCGACCACGTGCCGGTCCCGCGCCTCGTAGCCGTCGCAGGACGGGCAGTGGAACACCGAGGCGCCGTAGTGCTCGTCGAACCCGTCGACGGCGGGGAACGCGTCCTTGACCCCGCAGGCCAGCACGAGCCGGTGCGCGAGCAGATCGTCGTCCACCTCGAACAGGCCGTCGCCGCGCCGGGCCAGCGAGCCCGCGCGGCGCTGGCGGATCTCGACGGTCGGGTAGGCGAGGACCTCCTCGCGGCCCCGCTCGAGCAGCTCGGTCGGCTTCTGCGGGTCCCGTCCGAGGTAGCCGTGCGAGCGCTCGACGCGTCCCGAGCGGTACTCCTGGGAGTCGAGCACGACGACGGACCGGCGGTAGCGGCCGAGCCAGGAGGCCGCGGCCAGACCGGACGGTCCGCCGCCCACCACGACGACATCGACCTCGAGGCGGTCGGTCATGCGATGGCCAGCAGGCCGCGCTGCACGACGGTCTCGAGCGACAGCGTCTTGTAGCCGACCTCGTCGAACAGCACGACGATCCGGTCCCCCTCGTAGCGCATGACGATGCCGGTGCCCCAGCTGGCGTGGGTCACACGTGCCTGCAGCTCGAACGGCGAGTCGTCGTTGTCGATCGACTCCTGCGCCGTCCCGGCCTCGCAGGTGTCGCAGTGGCCGCACGGCTCGTCCAGCCGCTCGCCGAAGTACGCCAGCAGGAGCTGCCGGCGGCAGCCGCTGGTCTCGGCGTAGGCACGCATCATGTCGACGCGCGACTGCTCCACCTTGCGGTGCCCCTCGGCGACCTCGCGGGCCGCCTCGGCCGCCTCGGCCGGGCTGCGGTCGTCCGCACTGCCGATGATCGCGCCCCCGTCGAGGACGTCGACCGCACCGGCCTGCTCCAGCAGGTTGACCAGTCCGACCAGGCGCGTCGGCGGCACGTCCATCTCCTGGGCCAGCGCGCTGGCCTCCACCGGGCCGCCGGCGTGGTTGACCAGCGTGACCAGCTTGCGCAGCCCCTGCTCGTCGACCCCGCCGGAGGCGAAGAACCGGCGCAGGCCGAGGTCCTCCTGCCGGTAGTACAGAGCCGCGACAGCCGGCAGGCCGTCACGTCCGGCCCGGCCGATCTCCTGGTAGTAGCTGTCCAGCGAGTCGGCCACCTCGGCGTGCAGCACGAAGCGCACGTCGGACTTGTCGATGCCCATGCCGAAAGCGGTCGTGGCGACGACGACATCGAGATCGCCTGCCAGGAAACGGGTGTGGACGTCGTCGCGGTCGCGCGCCCGCATCCCCGCGTGGTAGGCCGCAGCGTCGATGCCGAGGTCCGCGAGCGCCGCGGCGTACGCCTCCGCGCTCTTGCGGGTCGCCGTGTAGACCAGGCCCGGCTTGGCCTCGCCCATCGCGCGCAGGACCACCGCCTCGCGGCGCTGCTCGTCGTCGCGCACGTGCTGCACCTCGAGCGCGAGGTTCGGGCGGTCGAAGCCGCTCACGACCTGCGCGGGGTCGCGCAGCCGCAGCCGGCTGAGGATCTCGTCGCGCACCGGCGGTGACGCGGTCGCGGTCAGGGCCAGCACGGTGGGGTTGCCGAGCCGCTCGATCGCGGTGTGCAGCCGGAGGTACTCGGGGCGGAAGTCGTGGCCCCACGAGGAGATGCAGTGCGCCTCGTCGACGACGAACAGCGACGGCCCGGCGGCGGCGACGGCGTCGAGCACCTCCGGCTTGGCGAGCTGCTCGGGCGCGAGGAAGAAGAACTCCACCTCGCCGGCGCGCAGCGCCGCGAAGGCCGCCTCTCGGGCCCGCTCGCTCTGGCTGCTGTTGGCCTGCACCGCGCCACCGGCGCCGCCGTTGCGGGCGAGCAGCCCGGTCACCTGGTCGCGCTGCAGGGCGATGAGCGGGCTGACGACCACCGTCGGGCCGTCCAGCAGCAGGGCCGGCACCTGGTAGACCGCGCTCTTGCCCGAACCGGTCGGCATGACCGCGAGGGTGTCCCTCCCGGCCATCACCGACTCCATCGCCTCGAGCTGGCCGGGGCGGAGCTCGTCCCAGCCGAAGGCCTCACGGGCGGTCCTGCGCAGGTCGTCGACGGTGCTCAGCGGGTGCTCCAGGTGCAGGGGAGGACAGGGGTGCTGCCGGACTACCCCGGCACCACCGAGATCAGCAGGTCGGTCGCTCACCGCGCACAGCCACGCGCAGCCTCCCTCAGCCGCGGGTGGTGCGCGCGCGCAGCAGAGCGCGGGCCCGGTCGAGGTGCTCGCGACGTGGCCGCAGCCGGGCGCGCAGCGCCGCCCCCTCGCGCAGCGCCTCGAGGACCTCGAGGCGGCGCAGGCGACGGCTCTCCTCCTCCTCGGGCGTGCTCTTGCTCGACGGGCTCACGACCCCCACCTACCCCTCCACGCCACCGGGGCGCGCGGGGACAGCCTGTTGTCACCGGATCGTCACAGCGGGTGCCCGCGGACCGGCGTCGGCTCGTGCCCTGCGCCGTACTCTGTCGCCATGACCGAGCTCGACACCCGGCCCGTCGTCGACCCGCAGCTCGACGACGGCGACGACGACCAGCGCTTCAGCCACTACGTGCGCAAGGAGGACATCCTCCGCAGCGCGGTCGACGGCGTCCCGGTCACCGCGCTCTGCGGCAAGCAGTGGCTGCCCGGCCGGGATCCCGAGAAGTACCCGGTCTGCCCTGCCTGCAAGGAGATGATGGGGATGCTCGAGTCGATGCAGTGACGGGCCCGACGGTCCTGGCCGTCGACGTCGGCGGCACCAAGCTCGCCGCCGGGATCGTCACCGTCGACGGGGCGCTGCTGCGACCGGCGACGACGCCGACCCCCCGCACCGACGACCCCGAGGTGCTGCTGGCGAGCCTGCTGGAGGTCGCCCTCGAGGTGCAGCCCGAGGGAGTGCGTGGCCTCGGCGTCGGGTGCGCCGGTCCGATGCTGCCGGGCGGCGAGACCGTGTCGCCGCTGAACATCCCTGCTTGGCGGGACTTCCCGCTACGACGGCGCCTGGAGAGCTCCTTCGACCTGCCGGTCACGGTGGACGGCGACGCCAAGGCGCTGGCCGTGGGCGAGGGCTGGAAGGGCGCGGCGCGCGGCGCCTCCAGCTTCCTGGCGATGGTCGTGTCCACGGGCGTCGGCGGCGGTCTGGTCGTCGACGGCCGCCTGCTGCACGGCGCCTCCGCCAACGCCGGCCACGTCGGTCACGTCGTCGTCGTGCCCGGCGGGGCGACGTGCGGCTGCGGCGCGGCCGGCTGCCTGGAGGCCGAGATCAGCGGTACGGCGATCGCCCGGCGCACCGGAGCACCCGCCCAGTCCGCGCCGCCCGAGGAGGTCGAGCGGGCCGGCCGGCTGCTCGGCGAGGGCCTGGCGTCGGTGACCAACCTGCTCGACCTCGAGCTCGTCGCCGTCGGCGGCTCCGTCGCCCTCGGGTTCGGGGCGCCGTTCTTCGCCGCCTGCGGGACGGCGCTGCGCGCGACCAGCCGGCTGGGCTTCACGCAGGGCTGCCGCGTCGTGCCCGTCGGGCTCGGCCAGGACGGCCCGCTGGTCGGCGCCGGCGCCCTGGCCTGGCAGCTGCTCGGCGAGGACGTCGGCACCCGTTAGACGGGTTCGCCCACCACCACGGGCTCCGGCACCAGCTCGACGCCGAAGGCCTCCCGTACCCCGTCGCGCACAGCCCGGGCGACGCGGAGCAGGTCCGCGGTGGTGCCGCCGCCGCGGTTGACCAGTGCGAGGGTGTGCTTGCTGGAGATGCCTACCGGTCCCTCGAAAGAGCCCTTGGCGAAGCCGGAGTGCTCGATGAGCCAGGCCGCCGACACCTTCGTGCGACCGTCGGCCTCCGGCCAGGTCGGCACGTCGGCGGCCCGGGCCCGCAGGGCCTCGGCCTGCTCCGCGGTCAGCAGCGGGTTGGTGAAGAACGACCCGGCACTGCGGGTGTCCGGGTCGGCGGCGTCGAGCACCATCCCCTTGCCCCGGCGCAGCGCCAGGACGGCCTCGCGCACCGGCGACATCGGCGCCCGCTCCCCCACGTCGACGCCCAGGCGCCGGGCCAGCTCGGCGTACCCGACGGGCGCCGAGAGCTCTCCGGTGCCGAGGTCGAAGGTCACCGACAGCACGACCCACCGGTCCGGCGTGTGCTTGAAGGTGCTGTGCCGGTAGGCGAACCCGCACTGCGCACCGCTCAGCTCGACGACCTCGCGCGCGTCCCGGTCGTACGCCCGGACCCGCACGACGGTCTGCGAGACGTCCTGGCCGTACGCCCCGATGTTCTGCACGACGCTCGCCCCGACCAGGCCCGGGATGCCGGACAGCGCCTCGACCCCGACGAGGCGGTCGGCGACGCAGAGGCCCACGAAGGACTCCCACTCCTCGCCCGCGGCGGCCGTGAGGTGGACGCGGTCGCCGTGCGGCTCGGCGGCCAGACCGTGGACCGCCACCCGCAGGACGGTGCCCGCGAAGCCCTCGTCGGGGAGCACGACGTTGCTGCCGCCGCCCAGCACGAGCAGCGGCTCGCCCGCGTCGTCGGCGGCCCGGACGACCGCTACGACGCTGTCCTCGTCGTACGCCGTGACGAGCCGGCGGGCAGGACCGCCGAGGCGCAGCGTCGTCAGCGGAGCCAGCGGGACGTCCGCGCGGTCGAGCACCCGGCCAGACTAGGCAGGCTGCGGGACGGCGAGCCGCAGCTGACGCCGGTGGTGCCGCACGAGGTCCCAGGTGAACAGCGCGAGCCCCAGCCAGACGAGCACGAAGCCGAGCAGCTTGACCGGCGGCAGGGGCTCGTCGAGCAGCGTGACCCCGAGGACGAACTGCATGGTCGGCGTGACGTACTGCATGACGCCGAGCGTGCTCAGCGGGACCCGGGTGGCCGCCGCGCCGAACAGCAGCAGCGGTACCGCGGTGATGACTCCGGAGAGCGCGAGAAGGCCTGCGTGACCGGCACCTTCGGAGCCGAAGGTGCCGGCGCCGGTGACGCCGAGGACGAGGACGTACGCCGACGCGACCGGCAGCAGGACGGCCGTCTCGACGGCCAGCCCCTCCACGGCGCCGACGTCCGCAGTCTTCTTCAGCAGGCCGTAGGTGCCGAACGAGAAGGCCAGCACGAGGGCCAGCCACGGCGGCCGGCCGTTCTCGACCGTCAGCACCACGACCGCGACGAAGGCGACCCCGAGCGCAGCCCACTGCACCGGACGAAGCCGCTCCCCGAGCACGACGACCGCGAGCAGGACGGTGACGATCGGGTTCACGAAGTAGCCGAGGGAGGTCTCGACGACGCGCTCGTTGGTGACGCCGTAGATGTAGGTGCCCCAGTTGATCGCGATGAACACGGCGGCGGCGGACAGCTGCGCCAGCCGCCTGCGGTCGGCGACGACGGCGCGCACCGCGTCGAGCCGCCGGGTCGCTGCGAGCAGGACGACGACCACGGCCAGCGACCACAGGATCCGGTGCGCCAGGACCTCGAGGGCGCCGGACGGCCGGAGCAGCGGCCAGTACAGCGGGAACAGGCCCCACATCAGGTAGGCGGCGGCGCCGGAGAGCGTTCCGCGGCGCGTCGAGGTCACTCCTGCCACGGTAGCGGGGCGCGGCATGATCTCGGCATGACGTCGCTGGCCGACCTCCCGTCGCTGCCGGAGAGCCGCCTGCCCGCGGACCTGCTGGCGCAGCTGCCGCTGACCACACCCGCGCCCCCGTGGCCCTGCCGGGTGCGCGCCGTCGTGTGGGTGCAACGCGCGCCGTCGCCGTTGCCCAGCTCGTCCCGCTACGCCGGCCGGGTGCGCGGAGCCGCGGTCGGTGCGCTGGTGGACTACCTCGAGTCGCCGGTCGGCCCGTACCGCGAGGTGTTCGTGGGGCAGCTCCTGCGCGGGACCGTCCTGCCCGTGCTGCACGTGCCCTTCATCGCCGTCGACTCGCTCCCGTCGGTGCACGGCGGCCGCGCCCACTGGGCGCTGCCCAAGGCGGTCGCCTCCTTCGCCGGCGACATCGGCGCCGGCGCCGCGACGGCGACGGGAGACGGCTGGACGGTGGATGTCCGCGCCACGGCGCGCGGCCCGCGCCTCCCGCTGGTCGGCCCGCTCACGACGGAGCAGGAGGGCCGACGGGCGGTGGCCCAGCTGCGCGGGCGCGGCCGGCTGGCGCAGGTCGAGGTCGCCGCCACCGGCCTGGTGCTCGGCGGCTGGCTCGGGAGCGGCGCCAGTCGCCATCCGGGCGTCGTCGCCGAGGGACGGATGGTGGTGCACCCGACCCGCTGATCAGCGCCAGACGGTCCGGACGCGGCTGGTCAGCGCGAAGGGGTCCTCGCCGCGCAGGAGCTCGAGCAGCGACGCGCCCTCCGGGTCCTTGGCCAGCACGAGCCGTCCCGCCCCGACGTGCCGGTGCCACGCGACGTCGAACGCCTCGACGCGCGCTTTGGTGCGGCCGAGCCAGGCGGGCACGGCGTGCCACGACACAGCCGCCTCGACCGGGCGGCCGAGGGCGCGCGCGAGCGCGAGCCGCCGGCGGTCCGCGCGCCCGGCGGGCGTCGGCAGCACCAGGCGCGAGACGAGCCAGCGGGGTTCGGCCAGCGGGGCCAGCAGCTCGTCGAGGCTGGTCGCGAACAGCTCGGACTCGGCGGCGGGGCCCTCGAGCTCGACGGTCACCCAGCCACCGCGACCGTTCGCGGTGCGCACCGCCGCACTGCCGGCGCTGGTGCCTCCCGTGGCGTGCAGGGCGTCGGCCACCGCGTCGGCCAGCTGACGCAGCGTCGCGGTCTGGCCGTCCGCCGGCGCCTGGCGCAGCGCCCGCAGCTGAGCCGTGTAGCGGGCTCCGGCGACGCCGCTCCCGAGGACGACACCGGTCGCCAGGCCGACGCCCGCGCCGGTCAGGGGCGTCTCCAGGACGGTGCCCGCGGCGCTCGTCACGACGGCCGCCCCGACGGGCACCGGCCACAGGCGTGCGCGGCGCCGGGGACGTGGAAGCGGCGCAGGCGCAGGCGATCCCAGCGTGCTGCGAGCGGCGAGCAGGGCGGCCGGGACGACACCGCCGGGGAGCCCGAGCGGGCGCTCGGTCCGGATGCGGAGGGCGGTCAGCTCGTGGCCGGCGTACGACTGACCCACGGCCCAGCCCTCGCGCGCCGCGGCGCGCTGGTGCGGGCGTACGAGCGCCCGGCCGTTGACGGCCTCACGCTCCCCCGGAGCGGGCGCGGCGTACGGGCCGAGGGCGTCGTCGCAGTGCCCAATGCCGGACTCGACGACCCCCTCGCGGCCGAGTGCCAGGTGGTGCTCGTGCTTGCGGACGGCGCGCAGGTAGTCGGCGTCGCCGCGCGGGTGGTCGTCGGCGACGCAGACGACGCTCCAGTTGTCGGCCACCTTGTCCGGGCGGCCGGGGTCGAGCCGCAGCGACCGGCCGCGCAGCTGCGTGACGGAGGTGGCGGTCGCGGCACTGGACAGGTCGACGACGACGTTCAGGGGCGGGCAGTCCCAGCCCTCGCCGAGCAGGCCGCGCGTCCCCACGACCACCTGCGTGCCACCGGCGACGAGCCAGTCGGTCACCAGCGGGACCCACGAGCGGGCGGTCCAGCCGGCGCCCGCCTCGAGCACGACCAGGGAGCGCAGCCCCTCGAAGGGCGACGGCAGCAGCCGGTCGGCGACGCTGTGGGGGGCGAAGGAGCGGAAGGCGGGCAGGTCCTCCCTGCGCATCGCCAGCGTCCGGCCGGTGCACAGGACGGGGCGCAGGACGTCGCCGAGGTCGCTCTGCGCGAGCGACAGGAAGGCGAGCCGGGCCGACCCGGCGGAGGCCTCCGCGCCGGCGTCGCGCAGCCGGCTCGGGGCCGCCGCCGCGCGCTGCTCGAAGTCGCACAGGACGACGGCCCGCAGGTCGGCGCCGAGAGCGTCGTGCTCCTCGGCCAGGATGTGCACCGCAGCAGCGGCTTTCGACGCGGACAGGGCGCAGACGCGGTCGACCGGCGACGTCGAGGCACGCAGACCGCGCACGGTCAGGGTGAAGCCGAGGCTGGGCAGCACCTTGCGGATCTGCTCCCGCAGCCGCTCGTCCTCCGGGGACCCGCTCGCGGCGAGGTGCTCGTTGGCGTACGCCGCCAGCAGCACCGCCCAGTCCTGCGCGTCCGCCGGGACCTTGTGCTCCTCGCGCAGCCGCGCGCCGGCCGGGAGCTCGAGCAGTCCGGCCTCGACGAGCCGCAGCCCGGCGCGGGCCAGCGCCGGCTCCTCGTCCGCCAGCTCGCGCCACGCCAGCTGGGCGGCCGAGCCCGGCGGGCGACGGTCGTGCAGGCGCCGCCACAGCCAGTCGAGCAGCGGCAGCGTCCCGGCTCGCGACTGCACCAGCTCGAGCTGCAGCTCGGCGAAGCGCGTCCGGTCGGCGACGACCCAGGTGTCCTCCTCCGTCGTCGGCGAGGTCAGGTAGACGAGCTCCTGGTAGGGCGCGAGCTCGCCCTCCTTGACGACTGCCGGCGTGGGGACGGAGTAGTCGCAGTCGCCGAACAGGTCGTCGTGCAAGGACTTCTGGCGCGCGGTCAGCTCCGTCGGCGGCGTCGCGGTGAGCCCCAGCACCCAGGTGTCCTCGCCCAGAGCGCGGGCCAGTGCGCGGGCCAGCGCGCCCCAGGTCTCGAGCAGGTGGTGGCACTCGTCGAGCACCAGGGTCCAGGGACCCAGCTGCGCAGCCCGGGCGACCAGCGCCCGGCCGTTCGGGTGCAGCAGCTCGAGCAGGTCGGCGCCCTGCTCGCCGCGCACCGCGGCCCGACGGCGCTCGGCCAGGTCGGCGCTGGCGTCGTCCGCCACGTCCTCGTCGTCGGCTCCGCGGTCCCAGACGCTCAGTGCCTGGTAGGTCAGGACGCTGACCCAGGGCGACAGGTCGCGACCGGTGCCGGGCGGCCGCGGGTGCCGGCCCCCGCCGCCGAACTCCTTCCACGCCTGCACCCACTGCCCCTGCACCGCGGTGTTGGGCGTGAGCACGAGGGTCCGCCGGCCGATGCGACGGGCGACCTCGAGGCCGAGCACGGTCTTGCCGGCGCCGGGCGGGAGAACGACGTACGCGCTCGACTCGCCTGCCGTGTGCAGCCGGTCCACGGCGTCCAGCGCCTGCGACTGGTAGCGGCGGAAGATGCCGGGGAAGGCACAGTCGTCCCAGGCCTGCTCGTCCACCGGGACATCCTGCCGGAGTCCGGCGTCGGCGCGGTCCGCGACGCGCGCCCTCAGCCCGTGCGCTGGACCCTCGACTGCTCGATCCGCCGGACGACCGAGGCCAGGGCCTCGCGCAGAGCCGGGGCGAAGAGCTCGGCCCCCAGGACGATCGCGGCGTGACCGCCTTCCACGCGCACGACCTCGGCGCCCGGGATGCACTCGGCCAGGCGGAGCTGGCGGCGGGTGGGGATGGTGCGGTCCCGCGTCGTGACGACGACCGTGGTCGGCACGTCGACCTCGCCGATCCACGCCGAGGAGTCGAAGCGGCCGATGGCCGCCAGGACGGCGGGGGTCGTCCAGGCGCTGGTGCTGCGGAACTCCGCCTTGCCCCAGGCCATGCCGGCCGACGCGGTCGCCGGCAGGTCCGGCAGGCGGCTCGCCAGTCGCTCGACCCGGTTGGCGCACCAGCCGGCCGACCCGGTCACCGCCATGCCGACGACGGGGAAGAACACCTTCTCCTTCGGGGTGCCGCGGAAGTTGCGGGCCGTCGAGCACAGGACCAGCCCGTCGACCCGCTCCGGGTGGAGGTTCCAGAACAGCTGCGCGACCGCGCCCCCCATGGAGTAGCCGACGGGGATGACGCTGTCGATGCCGAGGACGTCGAGCAGCACGGCGAGGTCGTCGGCGCAGTCCGACAGGCTGAAGCGTGCCGAGCGGATCCCCCGTCCGTGCCAGCGCTGGTCCAGCACGACGACGCGGTACTGCTCGGACAGGGTGGCGAGGACCGGGTGCCAGGACAGGTAGCCGGTGCAGCCGAGGGCGTGCAGGAGCACCACCGTGGGCGCGCCCTCGGGACCGGGCACGTCCACCACGAAGGTGCTGCCCCGGCCAGGCAGCTCGACGACCCGGCCCTCCGGGACCTGCTCGACGTGGGGCATGGGGAAGACCCGTGAGACGGCCTTGCGGGCCAGTGCGCGTGCGACCACCGGGGCACCTCCTGGCTGCCGACGGTAACAGGAACGTGTTCTCGTTCTGGTCAGGAGGAGGTGGCGGCCGGGTCACCCGACCGGGTGGCGTCGTGGTCTGCTCGGAGGAGTCCACCCCGCCCGAGCAGCCCCGGAGGAACCGTGACCATCCCGACCCGCACCCTCGGCAGCGGCGGACCCGTGGTCGGCGCCGTCGGCCTCGGCTGCATGGGCATGTCGTGGGCGTACGGCGCGGGCGAGCGGGACGACGAGGTGTCGCGCTCGGTCGTCCGGCGGGCGCTCGACCTCGGCGTGACGCTGATCGACACCGCCGACGTCTACGGGCCCTTCACGAACGAGGAGCTCGTCGGCTCCGCTCTCCAAGGGCGGCGTGACGAGGCCTTCCTCGCCACCAAGTGCGGGCTGGTCGCGGCCGACAAGGGCGTGCGGATGGACGGCCGGCCGGAGCACGTGCGGGCCGCCCTGGACGCCTCGCTCTCACGGCTCGGCACCGACCGCGTCGACCTGTGGCAGCTGCACCGCGTCGACCCGGCCGTCCCGGTCGAGGAGACGTGGGGCGCGATGGCCGACCAGGTCGCCGCCGGCAAGGCGCTGGCCCTCGGCATGAGCGAGGTCGGCGTCGCGCAGCTCGAGGCGGCGCACGCGGTGCACCCGGTCGCCACGGTGCAGTCGGAGCTGTCGCTGTGGACGCGCGACCCGATCGCCGAGGTGCTGCCCTGGTGCGCGGCCCACGGCGCAGGCTTCCTGCCCTTCTCGCCGCTCGGCCGCGGCTTCCTCACCGGCACCGTGTCCGCGGGCTCGTTCGACGCGGGTGACTTCCGCGCGCGCAACCCGCGCTTCACCGCCGAGGCGATGGCCGCGAACGCCGCGCTGGTCGACGCCGTGCGCGCGGTCGCCGAACGACGGGGGGCGACCACCGCGCAGGTGGCGCTGGCCTGGGTGCTGGCGCAGGGCAAGCACGTCGTGCCGATCCCGGGGACCAAGAAGCTGCACTACCTGGAGCAGAACGCCGCCTCCGCCGACGTGCACCTGACGGCCGCGGACCTGGCCGAGCTCGACGCCCTGCCGGCACCGGTGGGAGCGCGGTACTAGGAAGCGCGTTCGAGGTCCTCGTCGTCGAGGTCCTCGGCCGCGCGGGCGGCCGCCACGGCGGCGTCGGTGTCCACGGTCGCCAGCAGCGACCCGCCGGCGACGAACAGCACCAGCAGCGACAGCAGGGCGCTGCGGTAGGACCCGGTCACGTCGAGCACGACCGCGAAGACGAGCGTCCCGATCCAGGCGGTGCCGCGCTCGGCCAGCTCGTAGAACCCGAAGAAGGACGCCTGCCGGCCGGCG